>NZ_LYSQ01000001.1:0-247207 GCF_001728955.1 Aeromonas sp. DNP9
GGCCTGGTATCCAAGCAACCGGGCGCTCATCGCTATCAGGTGGCACAGTCTGAACGACCGGACATACCCAATCTGCTGGCCCGCGAATTTGATGTCCAGCAACCCAATCAGGTGTGGTGTGGATATCACCTACGTCTGGGCCGGTGGTCGCTGGCATTACCTGGCAGCGGTGCTTGACCTGCACACTCGGCGGGTCGTGGGCTGGGCGATGTCTGATAAACCTGATGCAGAATTGGCAATCAAAGCCCTGGAGATGGCCTATCAGCAGCGGGGTTGTCCGTCAGGCGTGCTGTTTCACTCTGACCAGGGCAGCCAATATGGCGGCCGAGCATTTCGGCAACGACTGTGGCGCTATCGCATGACCCAGAGTATGAGTCGGCGTGGCAACTGCTGGGATAACGCCCCGATGGAACGGTTGTTCAGAAGCCTGAAGTCAGAGTGGCTCCCGGCTATGGGATATATGAGCGTGCGGGAGGCGAAGCAGGATATCAGTTATTACCTGATGGATTACTACAACTGGCGGCGTCCACATCACCACAATGACGGGATACCGCCAGCAAAAGCCGAAGAACGGCCTAACCAAGTGTCTGGATTTAGTTGACCACTACAACCACTGCACAATGACGTCTAACAACCCTGTGTAATCCTCAATAATGAGCTTGATGGTAACTTGATTTATATCGCCATGTAGTTATAGCGACAACTTTTGGCGTATATGTTCGTGTGTTGCTTGACTGGATTTTTAACCTGTGAGAAGGCCATTCCATAGCACGTAGCGGATTTTTATTATGTCATTTATACGGATCTAAGTACGTAATTGACGACGATGTCATGCAGAAAAAGTAAATTTCAAGTAGGGCTCTACGGATTGGTAAGTAGCCATTTTCTCTCTTGCTATTTATGCTCGCGCCGAGCGGGAGTTAGATGTGTTAACATTTAACGAGAGTGCGTCAGCTGTTGTCGCAAATCAGTTTGGCCAAGAAGGGTTAACTGGATTATGGATGGACTTCAGTTCATTTAATAAAGTCTATCGCGATTCAAAAAATGGCAATTTGATCATAAGTTATTGATTTTGTCTTCTTTTTGGTTGTGGCAACCTGATTTGTATCAACGTAAATTAATTTTGTTGTGACAGCTATGGTAAGTGTGACGCAGGTTTCATTGAGGTAAATAGTTAATGCTTACCTTCATATTAGAGTAATGGCTTTATTCATTTTTTTATCTTTAATTTCGATGGGTCAAGTCTGGTTTGGTTCAACTGTCATTTATTACAGTTGCCGCTAATGATATTAGCTATAAGCTTTGCTTCTCATGATAAAACCTTACAAATCGGGTACTAGAGCATGGGAAAAGGAATTGACGGCGCAACAGTCGCGCCCAAAGAACGTATAAATATCAAATATGTACCGGCAACCGGTGGTCAACAGGCGGAGATTGAACTCCCGTTGACCATGATGGTTGTTGGCAATATGAAGGGCCGTACCGAAGATACCCCGATCGAGGAGCGTCAGACTGTCTCCATCGACAAGAATAATTTCTCATCTGTCATGAAAGAATCGGCATTGGAACTGAACTTCACCGTTCCAAATCGTCTGGAAGAGAACAGCCAGGACGAGCTGCCGGTTTCGATCAAAATCCAGTCCTTGGAAGACTTCACTCCTGACAATGTGGCGCAGCAAGTGCCCGAGCTGCGTAAGCTGCTGGAACTGCGTGAGGCGCTGGTTGCCCTGAAGGGGCCGCTCGGCAATATCCCTGCCTTCCGTAATCGTTTGCAGGATCTGCTATCCAGTGATGAGGCTCGTGAGCAGTTGCTCAAAGAGCTGGATTTGATCAAGCCAGCCGAGTGATCGGCGGGTTGTATTGACTGAACGAGAAGGAACAAACATGTCTTTGGTCGAAGAACAGGTTCAAGCGGGGGTGAATGCAGCCTCCTCGTCCTCTTTGCTGGACGAAATCATGGCACAAGCGCGCATCACACCGGTTGATGAGGGTTACAGCGTCGCCAAGCAGGGGGTCGCAGCCCTGATCGCCAACATTCTGGATAGCGGTACTGCCAGCAGTCCGGTCAACAAGGCATTGGTTGACAGCATGATTGTCGAGCTCGACAAGAAGCTCGGCAAGCAGATGGACGTCATCCTGCATGCCAAAGAGCTGCAAGAAATGGAGTCCTCCTGGCGCTCCCTGAAGTTACTGGTGGATCGCACCGATTTTCGCGAGAACATCAAGGTCCAGGTGCTTCACGCAACCAAGGAAGAGCTGCTGGAAGATTTCGAGTTTTCCCCAGAGATCACCCAGTCCGGTCTCTACAAGCATGCCTACTCCAGCGGTTATGGACAGTTTGGTGGTCAGCCGGTGGGCGCTGTGATCGGTGATTACGCCTTCACCCACAGCGGACCCGATATCAAGCTGATGCAGTATGTCAGCGCGGTCGGCGCCATGGCCCATGCCCCCTTCATCTCTTCCGTTGCACCGACCTTTTTTGGTGTAGACAGCTTTACCGATCTGCCCTCCATCAAGGATCTGAAATCGGTGTTCGAAGGACCGGCCTACACCAAATGGCGCTCCCTGCGCGAATCGGAAGATGCCCGTTATCTGGGGTTGACTGCACCACGTTTCCTGGCCCGTCTGCCTTATGACCCGACTGAAAACCCCATCAAGGGTTTCAATTATCAGGAAGATATTAGCTCGGATCACGATCACTACCTGTGGGGCAACACAGCCTATTTGATGGGCACTTCCCTGACCGACAGCTTCGCCAAGTACCGTTGGTGCCCGAACATTATTGGCCCGCAAAGTGGTGGCGCCATTCACGATCTGCCGGTGCACGTCTATGAGGCCATGGGTCAGCTGCAAGCAAAGATCCCGACCGAAGTGCTCATCACCGACCGTCGCGAATATGAGCTCTCTGAAGAGGGTTTCATCACCCTGACCATGCGCAAGGACAGCGACAACGCGGCGTTCTTCTCTGCCAACTCGGTGCAAAAACCCAAGGTGTTCCCCAACACCAAGGAAGGCAAGGAAGCGGAGACCAACTACAAGCTGGGTACCCAGCTGCCCTACATGTTCATCATCAACCGTCTGGCGCACTACATCAAAGTGCTGCAGCGCGAGCAGATCGGCTCCTGGAAGGAGCGTCAGGATCTGGAGCGTGAACTGAACGGCTGGATCAAGCAGTACGTTGCAGACCAAGAGAACCCGCCGGCAGACGTCCGTAGCCGTCGTCCGCTGCGCGCCGCCCAGATCAAGGTGCTGGATGTGGAAGGGGAGCCGGGCTGGTACCAGGTTGCCATGGCCGTGCGCCCGCACTTCAAGTACATGGGGGCGAGCTTCGAGCTCTCTCTGGTAGGTCGACTGGACAAGGAATAAGGCCCGATGCCGCATCTCTCTTCCTGGGATAGAGGAAATGCGGCCAGCCTGTTTGATCGTATCCGGGGGGAGGGGCTTGGCTCCTCCCCTCGTTCGGAAGTTGATGAATTGGTCGACTCTGTCAAACGGCAGCTCGACCAGATCCTCAACACCCGTCCCGGCAATTGCCGCAGTGCACCCGATTTGGGGGTTATTGATCTCAATGACGCCACTCAGGGCAGTGCGGATATCAAAGGACGGATCCGTGAGGCGATCCGGCAATGCATCCGTCGTTATGAACCTCGGATCATCCATGTGGATGTCCGTTCACCCGACTATCAGGCAAGTCCGCTTGAGATGTCGTTTCAGGTGACGGCCCATGTGCGGCTGGAGCATATCGAGCAAGTTACCTCGTTCAACGTCCATATGGACAGTCACCGTCACTACCGCATGGTCTGATCAATGTCGCTGGAACATTACTTCAGGGATGAGTTGGCTTTTTTGCGCCTGCAAGGGCGCGAATTTGCCGATAGCTATCCCGAACTCACCCGCTTTTTGTCGGAGCAGAATACCGACCCTGATGTGGAACGCCTGCTGGAAGGCTTTGCGTTTCTTACGGGCAACCTGCGCGCCAAAATCGAGGACGAGTTCCCAGAGCTGACCCACGGTCTGCTCAATATGCTCTGGCCGAACTATCTGCGCCCCGTCCCCAGCATGACCATCATGCAGTTTTCGGTCATTCCGGGTGCCATTGCCCAACCGGCACTGGTCAGGCAGGGTTGCCAGCTGGACAGTCTGCCAATCGACGACGTGACCTGCCATTTTCAGACCTGTCACGATGCCTGGGTCTATCCGGCCGAAATGCGCCAGATAACGGCGCAAAGTGGCAACGATCTCTCTACTATCTCGCTCGATATTGCGCTGCATGCACCCCTGCCACTTAGCGAATTGCAGCTGGACAAGCTGCGCTTTTTCCTCGGTGGCGACAGCTACACCGCGTATGAGCTCTACTTCTGGCTCTCCAACCAGCTCTCCCATATCGAGCTGGAGATCGACGGCAAGCGCTTTCGTCAGGAGGCCAAGGCACTCAAATCGGTCGGCTTCGAGCGCGACGATGCGCTGCTGCCCTATCCGAATAATGTCTATTCCGGCTACCGGATCCTGCAGGAGTATTTCTGCTTTCCGGAGAGCTTTCTCTTCTTCGAACTCTCCGGTGGTGAGTGGCCCAAACAGCCGCTGCCGGTGAGTGAATTCAAAATCCATTTCTGTTTCGACCGGCCCTTGCCGGCGGAACTCAAGATCCGTCCCGACTCCTTCATGCTCAACTGCGTGCCGGCTATCAACCTGTTCCAGCACGATAGCGAGCCGGTCAATCTCAACGGCCGTCAGGCGGAATACCCGCTCAAGGCGAGCTATCGCTATGCCGACAGTTTCGAAATTTTCTCGGTAGATCAGGTTGAAGGCTGGGTTGAGGGCAATATGGGCCGCTCCCGCGGTACGCCACGCATTTATCAGCCGTTCGAAAGTTTTCAGCATCAGATTGAGCGGGCCAAACAGCGGCTGGCGCTCTATTACCGGGTGCGGGTTCGAGAGTCGGTGAGCGGTGATGGCTTCGAACACAGCCTCTCGTTCGTGCGGGGAGATGAAACCACTACGGTCGATCTGGATGAATCCATCTCGGTGACGCTCACCTGCACCAACCGCTCCCGTGCTGCCCGGCTCAAGGTGGGCAGCATCTGCGTGCCAACCGGCAGTTCACCGTCGTTTGCTACCTTCCGCAACCTGATCCGGCCGACCCGGCCACTGCGTCCGGCTCTCGATGGCAGCCTGCATTGGACCCTGATTTCCAACCTGTCGCTCAACTATGTCTCTCTGCTGCGCCGGGATGCCTTGGTGCAGGTGCTGCGTACCTATGACTTTCCCGCTTTGCACGACAAGCAGGCAGAGCAGGCGTCGCGCAAGCGGCTGGCGGGGATCGAGGAGATCGAGACCAAGCCGGTGGACAGGCTGGTGCGCGGCATGCCGGTGCGGGGGCTCAAGTCGGTGCTCTCCATCCGCCAGTCCGCCTTTGGCAGCGAAGGGGAGCTTTATCTCTTCAGCACCGTGCTGGCCCACTTCTTCTCGCTCTATGCCAGCGTCAACGCTTTCCACCTGCTTGAGGTGGTCAATCTCGATAACAAGGAGCGCTATCAGTGGCCAGTCCAGATCGGTCAGCACTCCCTGATGTGAGTGCCGCCAACGAGGCGCCCCGTTTCAATTTCTTCCAGCTGGTTGAGCTGCTCAACCGGCTGGACGGTGCCGATCAGGAGCGTGGTCTCGACCACCTGCCGAGTGACGAAAATATTCGTTTCAAGGCGACTGCATCGCTGGGGTTTCCCACCAGCGACGTGCTGCAAATTGGCCGCGACGAGAAGGGGCGCCACGAGCTGGAAGTGGCCTTTCTGGGTCTGCACGGCAGCCAGTCGCCGATGCCGGGGTATTACCTCGACTCGCTGGCGTGGGAGTACGCCCAGGGGGAACAGAAGCTCGGTCTTTTCCTGGATTTCTTCCACCACCGCCTGCTGACCCTGCTGCACCGGATCTGGCGCAAGTATCGCTACCACGTCCGTTTTCAGGATGACGGTGAGGATGGGTTCTCCCGTCTGATGTTTGCGTTGGTGGGGCTTGGCAACGATGCCGTCTGTCAGAGTTTGCCGGTCAACCGCGCCAAGATGCTCTCCTATGCGGGCATGCTGGCCAGCCCCAGCCGCTCTCCAGAGGTGGTTGCCGGTCTCGTGGCCCACTGCTTCGATCTGGCGGATGTGGAAGTGAGTGCCTGGCAGTGGCGCAAGGTGCCGATCCATCCGGAGCAGCAAAACCGCTTGGGCGGTGCTTGCGCCACTCTGGGGCACGACTTCGTCATCGGTGACAAGGTTAATGATTGTGCCGGCAAGTTTTTATTGAAAATCAATGATCTGAGTTTTAGCCAGTTTCTCGGATTTCTCCCGAACGGGGAGCATTTCCACGCCCTGGTGACCTTTGTCTCCTTCATCTTGCGCGATCAGCTGGCTTGGGATCTGCGGCTTGGCTTCGGCCAGGAGCAGGCCAAGGGGCTGAGATTGGGGGAGGAGCAGAGTGCCCGTCTGGGGTGGAGTACCTTTCTCGGCCAACCGCCGAGTGACCCGTTCGTGACAATCTGTGTACAGGAATAAGCACAGAAATTCAGTGTAGGAATACGTGCAGGAGTGAATGTGGACGACTTTAACCAGCAACTATCTCTGGTGGTGCTCAACAGCGAGCAGCTCGACGGCAGCCAGCAGGTGCAATATCGCTTCGACGAGATGGGGGGAACCCTGGGCTCCTCCGAACAGGATGACTGGCAACTGCGAGACAGGTTGGGGGCGGTGATGCCAGCCCATGCCCGCGTCGAGCTCAATGACGGTCGTTTCTGCCTGTGCGATCTCAGTGGCCAGACCTACATCAATGGTGCAACCTCGCCCATCGGGCGGGCTCGCAAGGTCAACCTCGAGCAGGGTGACGAGCTGATTGTCGGCCCTTTTCGCCTGAGAGCCTATCTCGGTGCCATCTCCCCCGAGCAGAGTTTGCAGCAGGTGCTGGGCAACCGTCCGACCGAGCAGCTTGATGAGTGGCTGGCCAGCGATCCTCGCCACCCCCAGACCCTGGACGATCCACAAGCCCTGGGGGTCGACCCCCTGCTGGCATTGCAGCAGGAGCGTGCGGCCCCGAGTCCGTTGGTGGATGCTCGCCTGCAGGCTCAACCGCAGTTTCAACCGGATATGGACACCGTATCCCTCGCTCCATTTTCAGCCGTCGAGAACACCATGAACCAAGAATTTCTGGATATGCCCACCATCGAGAACCACCCCGACTTCCAGCCACTGGAGGGCGTTGATCACGTCGCCCTGACTCCGCTGATGCGTGGTCTTGGCCAGCCGTTGCAGTTGCAAGACACCCAGCAAGCCCACGACATGCTCGAAGAGATGGGCAAGACCGTGCGTGCCATGGTGGAGGGGTTGCTGCAACTGCAAAGCGATCAGGCTGCGCTGGCAGACAAGCACCTGCGCCCCATCGAGGACAACCCGCTGCGCCTTGGTCTCGATTATGACGAGACGCTGGCGGTGATGTTTGCCGAGCAGAAGAGCCCGGTGCACCTGACCGCGCCTGCTGCGGTGGCCGAGAGTCTGCGCAATGTACGCATTCACCACGTGGCGAACCAGCAGGCTATTGGCGCTGCGCTCGACAGCATCCTGCAAGCCTTCTCGCCCGAGGCGTTGCTCGGCCGTTTCGAGCACTACCGTCGTACCGGTACCCCGGGTGTGGCCGATGAAGGCTGGGCCTGGAACATGTACCAGCACTACTACCGCGAGCTCACCTCCGCCCGTCAGCAGGGGTTCGACAAGCTGTTCCATCAGGTCTACGCCCAGGCGTATGACCAGGCCGTGCGTCAGCAACAGGGACTGATTTGATGATACGTGCACTGTGGTTTGGGGCCTGTCTGCTGGCCCTGGCCGGTTGTACCACCATGGGCAAGATGGCCGATGTGGCCATGAACCCGGATATCCAGGTGGGGAGCAACGATGACCAGCCCTCCACCCTGGGGCTCAGCCTGTTGGCAGAGCCTGATGTCAACCCCAACGAGAGCGGGGAGGCGGCACCCATCGAGTTTCAGGTGGTGCTGCTGGCTGAAGATTCCAAGCTGCTCGCTACTGACTATGACCAGGTGACGGCGGATGTAGAGAAGGCCCTTGGCAAGAACTACCTGGATCATCAGGACTACACCCTGCTGCCCGGCCAGTTCAAATACCTGCCCCCCGTCAAGCTTGACGAGAAGACCCGTTACATCGGCGTGATTGCACGGTACGCCGATCCGGACAGCGCCGAGTGGCGCAAGGTCATCAAGATCAAGAGCAAGGGAACGGCCTATCAAATTCTGGTGCACCTGCGCCTGGATGAAGTGGAACTACAAAAAGAAGAAGAATAATCATGTCGAGTCGAAATCGGGTTATCTGGCGTGAAGGGCTCTTTATCAAGCCCCAGCACTTCCAGCAACAACAGAGACATTCAGATTACGCGCTGCACGCGCGTTTGAGCGCGCTGTCCGACTATTTCTACGGGTTGCAGTCGCTCTCCATCAACGAGGATTACCTCGGCTTTGGCCGCATCGCGCTGGTGGGAGCCACCGGTATTCTGCCGGACGGCACCGTCTTCAACATCCCGAACGATGATGTGCTGCCGACCCCGCTGGAGATCACCGATGCCTCGGTGGCCAACCAGAAGGTCTATCTGGCGCTGCCGCTCTCGGTGAGCGGGGTCAACGAGGTCAATCAGGGGGGGCAGGTCGCCACCCGCTTGCAGGCTCATCGCCACGACGTGCGGGATCTGCACAGTGAAGGGGGGGACGTGGTTTCCCTCGAAGTGGGTCGGGTCAGCTTGCGGTTGATGCTGGAGCGGGAAGACCGCAGCGCCTACGCGTCCCTCGCCATCGCCCGCATTCTGGACAAGCGCCCGGATGGCGGTCTGGTGCTGGATCCCAACTTCATGCCTTGCAGCATCAGTGTCTCTGCCATTCCGACCCTCAAGCGCTTCCTTGGCGAATCGGCTGGCCTCGTGGCCGAGCGGGCTCGCAGCCTCTCCCAGCGCATCGCTGCGCCGGGACAGCAGGGGGTGGCCGATGTGGCCGAGTTCATGATGCTGCAACTGCTCAACCGGGCTCAGCCCCAGCTCTCCCATCTGGCGCGTCTTGGCACCCTGCACCCCGAGCGGTTGCACGAGGCGCTGGTGCAGCTTTGTGGCGAGTTGATGACCTTTACCGACGAGTCCCGTCTGCCGCCTGAGTTCCCCGCCTATCGTCATGACGATCAGCAGGTGAGCTTCGAGCCGGTGATGCTGGCCCTGCGTCAGGCACTCAGTACCGTGCTGTCGCCGCGCGCCGTCTCCATCCAGCTGCGCAAGCACCAGTACGGCATCATGGTAGCCATGGTCAACGAGAGCGAGTTGATGCAAAGCGCCGATTTCGTGCTGGCAGTGCGTGCCCGCATGCCGCAGGAGCAGCTGCGCAAACAGTTGCTGCAGCAGACCAAGGTGGCGTCGAGCGACAAGATCCGCGAACTCATCAGCCTGCAGCTGCCCGGTATCCCGCTGTTGCCGCTGCCGGTGGCGCCGCGCCAGTTGCCCTATCACGCCGGTTACAGCTACTTCCAGCTCGACCGTCAGAGCCCAGCCTGGCAGATGCTGGCGGTCAGCAACACGCTAGCCTTCCACATTGCCGGCGATTTCCCCGAGCTCGACATGCAGCTCTGGGCCATCCGTAGCCAGTGATCGCATCAAGGAAACAAGCAGAGATGACCACGGACATTATCAACAACGAGCAACTGAGCGACCTGCTGTTCGATCACGCCGAGCAGCTGGACATGGATTCGGACTACTGGTTCCGCCTGCGTGGCCAGAGCATCAACCCGATGATCGATGCGGTGACCCCGCTGCTGGGGCTGGTACAGCGGGTGCGTCTGTTGTCGCGCTACGACCGGGTGCCCGAGCTTTATCAACGGGTGGTGACCGAGATCCAGGCCATCGAGCAGGAGTTGATGGCGCAGGGTTACGAGAATGGCGTCGTCCTCTCGTTTCGCTACATCCTCTGTACTTTTATCGATGAGGCGGTGATGGGGCGCGATTGGGGCAGCCAGAGCGAATGGTCCCAACACTCCCTGCTGGCCAGGTTTCACAACGAGACCTGGGGGGGCGAGAAGGTATTCGTGCTGTTGTCGCGTCTGCAGGAAGATCCGGTGCGCTATCGCGACATCCTGGAGTTCATCTATCTCTGCCTCTGCCTCGGTTTTGAGGGTCGCTACAAGGTGATGAGCCAGGGCCGTGACGAGTTTGAACGGATCGTCAAGCAATTGCACAAACAGTTGTCACTCGAACGTGGCGGTGAGGCACCCAGCGTGTTTCATCTCGATCTCGGTCAGCAGGCGTCTCGCTACCAGCTGCGCAAGCAAGTCTCCCTGCGCACCCTGTTTATGGGCGGCGCGCTGATCCTGGCCATCATCTTTGGCCTCTATCACCACCAACTCAATAACCAGACCCAGGACGTACTGCGTCAACTGGGCGAATTATTAAAATAAATACTTAAGGAGAGCACGCCTTGATTCGTATAGAGCTACCGGTACTGGTGGAAAGACTCAACCCTATCTGCCGTCACATGCTGGAGGAGGCCGCGGCCCTCTGTGTCAATCATCAGGGCGCCGAGATCCGCATCGAGCACCTGCTGCTGAAGATGCTGGAGACCCCCCTCAGCGATGTACGCCAGATCCTCAAACGGGCCGAAGTTGAGGTTGAAGAGTTAAAGAGCCTGCTGCAACCCTCGGCGGCCGATAACGGCTATGGTCAGGGTTATCCCTCCTTCTCGCCGCTATTGGTGGAGTGGCTGCAAGACAGCTGGCTGCTCGCCTCTGCCGAGCTGCAACATGGCCAACTGCGCAGCGGCGTCATGCTGCTGGTGCTGCTGATGACTCCCCAGCGTTACCTGCCGGGCTCGGTGACCCGTTTGCTTGCCAACATCAATCGCGAGCTGCTGCGCCAGCAGTTCGACGAGTGGGTGAAAGAGTCTGCCGAGACCCAAGTGACAGTTTCTGCCAACGGTACTTCTACTCAGACCGCGCTGCCCGCCGATGCCAGCCTGCTGGCCCGCTTTACTGTCAACGTCACCGAACAGGCCCGTCAGGGAACCCTGGATCCGGTACTCTGCCGGGATCACGAGATTGATCTGATGATCGACATCCTCTCCCGTCGCCGCAAAAACAACCCCATCGTGGTGGGGGAGGCCGGTGTCGGCAAGAGCGCCCTGATCGAAGGGTTGGCGCTGCGCATCGTCGCAGGCCAGGTGCCGGAAAAATTGCGCGATGTGGAGCTGATGACCCTGGATCTTGGCGCCATGCAGGCCGGAGCCTCGGTCAAGGGGGAGTTCGAGAAACGTTTCAAGGGGGTGATGCAGGAGGTCAAGGAGTCGGTGCGTCCGGTCATCCTCTTTATCGACGAGGCACACACACTGATCGGGGCGGGCAATCAGGCGGGGGGGCTGGATGTCTCCAACCTCATCAAACCTGCGCTGGCCCGTGGCGAGCTGCGCACCATCGCCGCCACCACCTGGGGCGAGTACAAGAAGTACGTGGAAAAAGATGCCGCCCTGTCGCGCCGTTTCCAGTTGGTGAAAGTGGGTGAGCCTAATGCAGATGAAGCCACCGTGATCCTGCGTGGCCTGCGCAGCATCTACGAAAAGGCCCACGGGGTGCTGATCGATGAGGAAGCGCTGCAAGCCGCCGCCCAGCTCTCCGCCCGTTACATCTCCGGTCGTCAACTGCCGGACAAGGCGATCGACGTACTCGATACCGCCTGTGCCCGGGTGGCCATCAACCTCACCACGCCACCGCGCGCCGTCAGCCATTTGCAAAATGAACTGCGCCAGCGTGAGCTGGAGATCCGTCAGCTGGAGCGCCAGAGTCTGATCGGTCTGGGTGACAACGATGAGCGACTCACAAAACTGGAAGCGGCCCAGCAGACCTGCAGTGACACTCTGCGTGAGCAGGAAGCACAGTGGCAGCAACAGCAGGGATTGGTGCATCGGATTGTCGAGCTGCGTGCCGCACTGCTGGCCGATCAGCAGGATGAAATGCTGGCCAGAGAAGCGCTGGATCTCGCCGATGCGCCGCTCGATCCGCAAGCGGCTGCCGAGCAGCTGGCCGGGCTCGAGCGCGAGCTGGCCGAGCTGCAACAGGGTGAGGTGCTGGTCTCTGCACATGTCGACAAGACCCAGATCGCAGCGGTGATCGCCGAGTGGACCGGAGTGCCGCTTAATCGCATCTCCCAAGGGGAGCTCGATGTGGTGACCCGTCTGCCGGAGTACCTTGGCGAGCTCATCAAGGGGCAGGATGTGGCGGTGGCCCATCTGCACAAGCACCTGCTGACCGCCCGCGCCGACCTTCGTCGTCCAGGTCGTCCGCTGGGGGCCTTCCTGCTGGTGGGACCAAGCGGGGTTGGCAAGACCGAAACCGTGTTGCAGATTGCCGAGCTGATGTTTGGCGGTCGCCAGTATCTGACCACCATCAACATGTCCGAGTATCAGGAGAAGCACACCGTCTCCCGTCTGATCGGTTCGCCTCCCGGCTATGTCGGCTTTGGCGAGGGTGGCGTGCTGACCGAAGCCATTCGGCAGAAACCCTACTCGGTGGTGCTGCTGGATGAGGTGGAAAAAGCCCATCCTGACGTGCTCAACCTCTTCTATCAGGCGTTCGACAAGGGCGAGCTGGCCGATGGGGAAGGGCGGATCATCGACTGCAAGAACGTGGTCTTTTTCCTCACCTCCAACCTGGGTTTCCAGACCATCGTCGATCATGCTGAGCAGCCTGATGACCTGCTGGATGCACTCTATCCGGAGCTGGCTGCCTTCTTCAAACCGGCCCTGCTGGCGCGGATGGAGGTGATCCCCTATCTGCCGCTCGGTCACGACACCCTGGTGCAGATCGTCGGTGGCAAACTCAACCGGCTGGTCAAGCTGCTCAAGGAGCGTTTCGGTGCCGATGTGGTGCTGGAGAGCGAGGTGGCCGAGGAGATCTTGCTGCGGGCCAACCGCAGCGAGAATGGCGCGCGGATGCTGGAGTCCGTCATTGATGGAGCCCTGTTGCCGCCGGTTTCCCTGCAACTGTTGCAGCGCCTCTCGGCCGGTGAGCCCATCAACCGGGTACGCTTCTCGGTGGCCGATCACCAGTTTGTGGCCGAGGTGGAGGGCTGACCATGGAGCAAGCCCTCGCATTCGCCCTCGCGCTCACCTCGCAACGGGATGAACAACATCTCTGCCACTGGTGGAGTTCGACCCTCCATGCCAGCTTCCAGCCCAAAGGACTGCTGCTTGGCATGCTGGACGTGAGCGGCCGCCAGCTGGAGTGCAAAGGGTGGGTCAAGGGGCAGGAGGTTGCGTTGGCGCTGGCGGTGGATGATTTCTCTCATCCACTCGCCTATGTGCTGCACAAGGCGCAATCCCGCACCTGGGATTCCCTCCATGGCGGTGCCCGCATTGAGCACGCCGGTTTTCGCGCACTGCTGGCCAACCTTGGCCAGCAGTGCGGCCTGCACGCCTTTCCTCTCAATGATGGCAACGGCAAGCCGTTTGCCGTGCTGGCGATGATGGACAGCGGCGATGTGTTGCAGGAGTGGGCGGCTCGCCCCGAGCTGGCCAGTCTGGCGCAGGTCTTTTGTAACCAGCTCACTCTGATCCGCGATCTGGGGCGTAGCCGCCGGGATCAGAACGTGCTGCGCGACTCCCTGCGTCAGATCAAGGGCGAGGGGGAGCGCCAGCGCCAGCACGAGAAGTTGCTGGGGGATCAGCTGGTTGGCCAGTCGGCGGTGATCCGCGGCTTGCGCGAGCAGATCGCCCAAGCGGGCCAGCACAAGCTGACCGTGCTTATTCAAGGGGAGACCGGCAGTGGCAAGGAGGTGGTCGCCCGCTTGGTGCACCAGTGCTCCGAGCGCGCCGCCAAACCGTTCGTCGCCATCAACTGTGCCGCCATCCCCGAGAATCTCATCGAGAGCGAGCTGTTCGGTTATCAGAAGGGGGCCTTCTCCGGCGCCCTCTCCAACAAGACCGGGCTGGTGGCGCAGGCCAATGGTGGCACCCTGTTTCTCGACGAAGTGGGCGATATGCCCGCCGCCATGCAGGCCAAGCTGCTACGGGTGCTGGAGACCCGCAGCTACCGGCCGCTTGGGGCAGAGCAGGAGTATCACTCCGATTTTCGCCTCATCGCGGCCACTCATCAGCCGCTGACCCGCCATGTGGAGGAGGGGCGGTTCCGTGCCGACCTCTACCACCGTCTCTGCCAGTGTCTGCTGCTGATCGCCCCCTTGCGCGAACATATCGAGGATGTGCCGCTGCTCTGCCAACACTTCATGGCCCAGTTTGCCGCGCAGGATGACAAGGGACTGGCTGGTTTGCAGCGCAAGTTCCTCAAGCAACTGCAAAGTTACGACTTCCCCGGCAACGTGCGCGAACTGCGCAATCTGCTGGAGGTGGCCTGTGCCCACACCCGTCATGGTGAAGAGGTGGGGCTTGGCGCCTTGCCGCCGGAGCTGCGGGATCGGGTCTGTGCCGAATTGCCCGATGCGCTGGACGATTACAACCATATCCGCGATCTGCGCCGTGCCATGCAGCAGTACGAGGCATCGGTGATTGAAGCGCGCCTGCGCTACTTTCAGGGCAATCGCATGCTGGTGGCCGAGAGCCTCAATATTCCCAAGCGCACCCTGGATCACAAGTGCCAGAAACTGGAGGTGAACTGATGAGCATCATGGGTTTGTTGCCCCTGCTGCTGGCGACCGGCAATGCGATGCCTCCCCTCGATATGGCGGCGTGGCAAGCGTGTCGTCGCGAGCCATCCCCTCTGATCCGGCTCGCCTGCTATGACGCCCTTGGCAATGAGGCGACGCCATCAGGCAACAAGGAGAGTACCAAGTCTCCGGCCTGGCTGGCGATAGCGGATCAGGAGTTGGCCCGCGTGCCGGATAGCTCACCCTTCCTGTTGCGACAGGATGAGGAGAGCGGCACGGCGGTATTGACCCGTCCGGCCCTGCGCGGTGCCACCCTGGCGATTGGTTGCGTCAACAGCATCACCCATATTCGCTTGCGGCTGGATGCGCCGTGGCGAGGGGAGAGTGTCGCGGTCGCGCTGGATGGACAAGCAACTCGCAGCAGTCAGAGCTGGTTTATCCGGGATCAGGGATGGCTGCTCGAATATGGCCGCGGTCTGCCCGCCATAGAGGAGCTCAAGCGCTGGATCGGTCATCGTGAATTGCAGGTTCAGGCGGCCAACGGCGCCTTGCTGCGGGTCGATCTCAGCGGCCTGAAAGAGGCGCTGATACCGGTGCGCCAACAGTGTCGCTGGTAGGGGGGAAGATGAGCTATCAACACCCCTGGTGTAGCCGTCTGCTCACCAGCTTGCCGGATGCACAGATCAAAGGGGCCGTGCTGGCCGATGAGCCTCGCTGGGACTATGTGGAGACCGAGCTGGTCAAGTTGGGCTCCCTTGCCCACAGCCAGGTCGATCTCAATGCGGTCGCCGAAGCCTGTCTGGGGTTGCTGGAGAGCCGCACCAAGGATATGCGGGTGCTGGCACAGCTTTTGCGCTGCCTGCAGCACCCCGCCAAGGCGACCCCGATGGGCGCTGCGCTGAGCTTGCTGGAAGTCTGGATCAAGGCTTACTGGCTGTTGGCCTGGCCCGGGAATGCGACCCAGAAGCAGCGATTGATGGTGCAGATCATCAAGCGCTTCGAGGGGGCCCTGCCGAGGGTGAGCGAGAGCGCCTCGGCAGCCGAGCTGGCGCAGTTGCTGGCGCAGGCAGAACAGCTGGAGGCCGTCTGGCTGGCCCAGTGCCCTGACAAGGGGGAACTTCTGGATCCTCTGGTGATGGGGTTGAAGCGGGCCCAGCGACAACAGGTTGCCCAGGCCCAGGCAGATGCCGGAGGTCAACCAGCAAGCAGCGCTGCTGCAGCCACCGCCAGTGCGAGTGGCATGGTGGGTACCATGGTGCTCAGTGGCAGCAGCAAGGGCTCCGGGGTCGAGATTGATAGCTCCAACGATCGGGCATGGCGACAGACCCAGCTCAAGGTGGCGGAGCTGCTGATTGAGCGCCAGCCAGAGGTGGCTATCGGCTATCGGCTGCGTCGTCATGCCATCTGGGCCAGCATCACCACCCCGCCGATAACGGCGCAGGGGAATAAAACCCAGCTGGCCTCCATGTCGGCAGACATGGTGGATGAGTATCGCGCAGCCATGGGCACGCCAGATCTGGCGCTTTGGCAGCGCATCGAGCAGAGCCTGACGCTGGCCCCTTACTGGTTCGAGGGGCACAGGCTCTCGGCCGAGGTGGCCCAGAAGCTGGGATATGGCGCGGTGGCGCAGGCGATCATGGCGGAGCTGGATGCGTTTTTGCAGCGCCTGCCAGCGCTGCGGGATCTCACCTTCAGCGATGGTTCCCCGTTTCTCTCCCCCGAGTGCAGCCGCTGGTTGCAGCCTGCCAAGAGCAGTGGGGGCAGCAGCGGACAGGCCGAGCTGGCCGAGGAGGTCGCCTTGCGTCATGGGGAGCAGGGGATTGCCGCCGCGCTCGTCCTGCTTGATGAGCGGATGGCACAGATTAAAGAGCCAAGAGCCCGCTTCCATGCCTTGCTGGTGCAGGCGGAGTTGTTGGAGCAGGAAGGCATGGAGGCGCTTGCGCGCCAGCAATATCAACACTTGTGGCAAGAGGCAGATCGCCTCGGGTTGTCTCAGTGGGAGCCCGGGTTGGTCAGCCGCCTGGCCCCCTATGTCACCCATTTGCCGAAATAAGTGCCGAAATGAGTCATTGAGTCGGAGTTGGATCACATTTTATGTTCAAAACCATCTTTACCTTTCTGCGGCAACAGCTGCCGAAACTGAAACCCTCCTGGCCCCTGCTCGGTGTGGTGCTGTGGGTTGTAGCCCTGATCCTGGCGTGGTGGCTGGGGCCTCGCATCGAGATCCGTGATGCCAAGCCATTCGAGCCCTTGTGGGGGCGGGTGGTGTTTACCCTGCTCTGGCTCTGGTTGCTGCTGGGGGTACTCTCCTGGCGGGTATGGCGCAAGATGAAGCAGCTCAAGGCCGAGCGCCAGCATGAGGTGCTGCTGGAACAGGATCCGGTCAAAGGGCTCATCGACAAACAGGCGCAGTTCCTCAATCGTTGGTTGCAAGCCTTGAATGAACACCTTGGCAAGGGGGCGCTCTACGCCATGCCATGGTATCTGGTGCTGGGTCTGCCCGGCAGCGGCAAGAGCAGCCTGATCCACCGTGCCAATCCGGCCAACAAGCTCAATCCCAGACTGGATACCGAACTGCGGGACGTGGCGCAAGGCCAGCTGGTCGATTGCTGGCTGGGGGAGCAAGCCGTGATGCTGGATCCGGCCGGCGCGCTGTTGTCACAAGCCGAGCCCGAGCTGGATCCGCAAGCTCGCAAGCATGAGCGGCTCTGGTTGCATCTGCTGAACTGGCTCAACGAGCACCGTCGTCGTCAGCCCCTTAATGGTCTGGTACTGACTGTTGATTTGGCATGGCTGTCCGCGGCCAGTGTGGCCGAGCGCAAGGCGTATGCCCAGCTGATGCGTGCCCGGTTGCAAGAGGTGTCGGCCACCATGAATACCCGGCTGCCACTCTATGTCACCTTCACCAAACTCGATATGCTGCGCGGCTTTGATGTGGTCTATGAGCAGCTGGATAAAGAAGCCCGTGATGCCGTGCTGGGGGTAACCTTCCACCCCGGTAGCAGTCAGGGCAAATCCTGGCAGCAGGATCTGGCGCTGTTCTGGGATCAGTGGGTCGACAATCTCAACCGCAATTTGCCGGAGATGATGCTGGCCCGGCTCGATGCCGCCCAGCGCAACGCCCTCTTCTCGTTTGTTCGTCAATTGGCGGGTCTCAAGGATTATGTGACCAGCCTGCTCGATGAAACCCTGACCATTGAAGAGAGCAAACCACTGCTGGTGCGTGGCGTCTATATCAGCTCCGTCTATCAGCAAGGTGTCCCGTTCGATGCCTTTGCTCAGGCCGCTTCCCGGCGTTACAGCTTGCCCGAGCCGATTCACTCCGCCCTGCGCGGGGAGTCCAACACCTATTTTGTGCGCAAGTTGTTCTCTTCGATCATCTTCCCCGAGGCCCATCTGGCCGGAGAAAACCGGCTGCATACCCTCTATCGTCGTCGCCGGATGGCCATTGGCCTGAGTTGCCTGTCGCTCTTCTCTGCGGCCCTGATCGGTGGTTGGCACTACTTCTACCGAGTCAATGAGGAGGCGGGGCGCAATGTACTGACCAAGGCGCAAGCGTTCACCGAGACCAACGAGGTCGCTGATGAACATGCCTTCGGTGTCAGCCAGTTGCCACGTCTCAACCTTATTCGCGAGGCAACCCTCTCTTTTGGCAACTACCGCGAACGGATGCCGCTGGTGGCAGACCTTGGTCTCTATCAGGGGGATGAGATTGGCCCCTATGTGGAAGGCTCCTATTTGCAACTGCTGGGGCTGCGTTTCCTGCCTGCCCAGATGCAGGGACTGCTGGAGGATCTCAACCGTGCACCGGCTGGCAGCGAGGAGAAGCTCTCCATCCTGCGGGTGATGCGGATGCTCGATGACGCCTCCGGTCGCAACAAGGAGCTGGTGGAGCAGTATATGACCAGCCGATGGCAGAAAGCGTTCCCGGGGCAGGGGGCGGTGCAGGAGCAGTTGATGGGGCATCTTGACTATGCCCTCGATCACACCGACTGGCACGCTGCTCGTGCCGCTCGGGATCAGGCCGCCATCACGGCATTTGTGCCATTCAAGGAGCCGGTGTATGGCGCCCAGCGTGAACTGGGCAAATTGCCCATGTATCAGCGGGTCTATCAGAATCTGGTGGTGAAGGCGGGTGATGTGTTGCCGCCGGATCTCAATGTCCGTGACGAGGTGGGCCCCACCTTCGACACCGTGTTTGCCCTGCGCAACGAGAGTGCAGGTCAGGTGCCGCGTTTGCTGACCTGGCCCGGGTTCAGTGATTTCTTCCTCAAACAGGACAAAGCGCTGATCGATCTCACCGCCATGGATGCCTGGGTGCTGGGCCAGCGCAAGCTGAGCCAGTTGAGCGAGGCGGATCGCAAGGAGATCACCCGTCAGGTCAACGATCGCTATGTCACTGATTACGTCAACCAGTGGCAAAAATTGCTGACCAATCTGGATGTGCAGACCCTTGCCAGCCCCGAGCAGGCGCTCGATGTACTCTCGGCCATCACCGGCAACGACCAACCATTCCAGCGGGTGCTCGCTGCGCTGGATGACAACACCCGTATTCGCAAGATCTCCGATGCGGAAGGAGATCCGGCGCAGGCGATCACTGCCCGGATCGGTCGCCCCTTTATGGCCACCAATGGCGTCTTGACTGGCCGTGGGGAACAGGGGCCGCTCATTTCGGAAGTGAACCAGAAGCTGATTGAGCTGCAGCACTATATGGAGCTGATCGTCAATGCCACCGAGCCGGGACAGTCAGCCCTCAAGGCGGTGCAACTGCGTTTGACCAACAAATACGCCGATCCGGTCTTTGCATTGCAGCAGTATGCTCGTGGTCTGCCCGAGCCGCTCAATCGCTGGGTGGGTCAACTGGCGGATCAGAGCTCGCAACTGGTGATTGATCTGGCGATGTCATCCCTCAATCAGGAGTGGCAGGCGAAGGTGCTGGCACCGTTCAACAGCCAATTGGCGGATCGCTATCCGTTCAACCCAGGCTCTGCCAAGGATGTGCCGCTCTCCGAGATGGAGCGCTTCTTTGCCCCCGGTGGCACCCTGGACAGCTTCTATCAGGTCAACCTGAAACCCATGGTGGAGGGGGGCTTGATGGAGGGGGAACTGAGCTCACCCATCCAGGCCGAGCTTATCAAACAGCTGGATCGCGCTGCGCGGATCCGCCAGATCTTCTTCAGCCAGCAGGGCAATCTGGAGGTGCAATTTGCCCTCGAGCCCATCGAACTCACCGCCAACAAGCGGCGCAGTGTGCTCAACCTGGATGGCCAGTTGCTGGAGTATGCCCACGGCCGTCGCAACAAGATCCCGCTGGTGTGGCCAAACACCATGCGCGACGGGGCCGAGAGCAAGATCACCCTGGTACCGGCTGCCCGCGAACGTTCACCGCGCAGCGAGGGCTTTGTCGGTCCCTGGGCCATGTTCCGCCTGATGGACAAGGGAGAGCTGACTCAGGTCAACGAGGCCACCTTTGATGTGCGCTTCCCGGTGGATCAGGGTGCCATGACCTATCGGGTCTATACCGACAGCGCCCAGAACCCCTTCACCGGCGGCCTGTTCAGCCAGTTCAGCTTGCCTGAGTCCCTCTATTGATCATGTTGGGGGGCGCTATGCCCCCCGCATTTTGGAATCCGATATGTCACAGAATCAACAAGGCCAGCAGGCATTGAAAGTGGGGCGTGACCCCAGAATGTTGCCGGAGTACGAGGCGCTGCGCGCCGAGATCAACAAGCTCAGCCACGCCTCCCGCCCCGAGGTGGATTGGGTCAGGATCCATCAGCTCGCTAGCCAAATCTTTGAAAAGCACGGGGTGGATCTGCAAACCGCCATCTACTTCACTCTGGCGCGCTCCCGCATTCAGGGGCTGAGCGGCTTTACCGAAGGGTGCGAGTTTCTCGCCAACCTCATCGTCACCCAGTGGGAGAGTTTCTGGCCACCGGTGCATCAGGAGCGGGCCCGCATCGAGATGCTCGACTGGTTTATCGCCCGCATCAGCGACGTGATCCGCCAGTACCAGATCCGCCATGAGGACAAGCGGTTGATCTACCGCTGCGAGCGGGCGCTGCAACTCATCAGCGAGAAGCTGCACAACGCCGGTTTGAGCCGCATCCCCCGGGTCGAGAATCTGGTGCACTTTATCGAGGGGTACACCCATCTGTTTGACGAGACCGAGATTGTCATCGTCTCCGATGAGCCGGGCCTCAAGGATGAGCTGCAGATCCCGCCGATGGTCTTCTTCAAATCCGACATGGAGAGCGACCACGGCGCCTCTGTCGGGGCAACCCCGCACCTGCCTCAGGGCAGTATCCTGGTGGGGCGTGAGAAGGGGCAGATGAAGCCGACCGTGCTCAAGATTGAGCAGCACCGCAAACAGCGGCCGGCTTGGTTCTGGTTTGGCTGTGGCCTGCTCACCTGCGCCTTGCCCATGATGGGATGGCTTGGCTGGCAACATCAGCAGCAGGAGAAGGTCATCGCGGCGCAACGGTTGCAACAACCCGCTGCAGCGTTACCGCAGGCCCTGAGTTATGACGACATTCGCCAGGCGCGCATCGTGTTGGGGGAGCAGACCCTGCAGGGGATGGAGAGCGAGCTGGTGTCGCGTTATCAAGCACAGCTGGACCGGCTGGAGCAGACCTCTCCCCTCTACTGGTACCGCTATGGCGAGGGGCTGCGCAATTCGCTGCAGATGCTCTATCCCGACTCGCTGGCGGTCAAGGCGCTGGACAAACAGTGGCAGACCGCGCTGGCCGGCCAGCAGGGGGATCTCAACCGGGTTCCGACCTATCTGGAGGCGCGCGCCGGGGTCGATGCCCTGATCGATCAGCTGCTGGAGCTGGAGCGTCAGCGCAAGACGGTCACGATTTCCTACCTCAAGTCCCAGCTCTACGAGGTACAGAAGAACCTGATGCAGGAGGTCCCGTTCAGTTTACGTCTGAGCGAACTGGAGGAGCGAAAAGCGTCGCAGGAGCCTATTACGGCCGCCGAGCTGAAAGGGATAGAGAGTGACTTGAAAGCACTCAATATCCGGCTTTACCAACTGCAGCAGGGGCTATCTGGTAGCTGATTGCTCTGTTATACGCAATCAGTTGCGCATATTCCAGAGGGTTGCACTGCAGATGCAATATTTGGTAGGGGGATTGCCCAGTTTGCGCAATCTCTTGCGAATGGATAAGCCTGTCATCTATCGAAAGAGATTAACCATTTGATTTTATTTGGCTAATTTCGCCAGTGCTAAATGGCATAGCCTGTGCTGTGGCCTGTTCTGTTTATCCGCTGTTTATCAAAGTCGCCTGTGCCTGGTGCGTTCCACCGGGCACAGGGGCAGAGGGATGATGTCTGTGCGTCTCCCCGCTCATATGGAGAATGACTATGTGCCCCGCTATCGCACTGCTCGGTGACATCGGCACCGACCACGATGGCTTTCCACCGACCCCGGTGATAGCTGCCAGTCCCGACGTGTTCCTCGATGGCAAGCCTGTGGCTCGTCAAGGTGATCCACTGGCGCCCCATGACAAGCCCAACAACCCGCCGCACCCACGGGCCATTGCCGGTGGTGTTGGCTCTGTGCTGGTGAATGGCAAACCCATCGCCGTCACCGGCACGGCAGTGGATTGTGGTGGCGTGGTGATTGGTTCCGGTAGCGGACAGGCAGGATAAGGAACAGAGTCATGGCGCAAAGCACAGGATTACAATTTACGGTCAAGGTGGGGGCGTTGCCCGAGAGCACCTTTGTGGTGGCCAGTTTCCAGCTGGATGAGGGGCTGAACCGGCCGTTCAACCTGCAGCTGGAGTTGGCGAGTAGCCAGCCTGATGTCGACTTTGGCGCCGTGCTGGACCAGCCATGCGAGCTGATGGTGTGGTACAACGGCGAGTTGCAGCGTCGGGTATGCGGGGTGGTGAGCGAGTTTGCCCAAGGGGACAGCGGCTTTCGCCGCACCCGTTACAGCCTGCAAGTCAAACCTGCCCTGTGGCGATTGGGCCTGCGCCAGAACTCCCGCATTTTTCAGGCGCAAAAGCCTGATGAAATCCTCAGCATCCTGCTGCAAGAGCACGGCAATACCGACTACGCTTTTGCGCTGAAGAACGAGCACGCCCAGCGGGAATACTGCGTGCAGTATCGGGAGACCGACCTCGATTTCGTGAATCGCCTCGCTGCCGAAGAGGGACTGTTCTACTTCCACGAGTTTGAAGCAGGCAAGCATCGCATCGTATTTGCCGACGATGCAGCTGCATTGACCCAAGGCCCCGAGCTTTTCTTCAACCTCGGCAACCGCTCGCTGGAACAAGGCCCTTACGTGCGCCAGTTCCACTACCGCGAGGCGGTGCGCCCCTCGGATGTGGAGCTGAAAGATTACAGCTTCAAGACGCCGGCCTATGGCCTCTCCCACAAGAAGCAGGGTAGTGAACTTGAGCATCAACGGGATACCTACCAGCACTTCGACTACCCGGGCCGCTACAAGCAGGACCCGAGCGGCAAGGCGTTTGCCCAACACCGGCTCGATGCGCTGCGCAATGACGCAGTGGTGGGTAGCGGCAAATCCAACAGCGCCGCATTGCTGCCGGGTCAGCACTTTTCATTGACCGAACACCCCAATGGCAGCCTTAACACCGACTGGCAAATCGTTCATATTCGCCACACCGGTGAGCAACCGCAAGCGCTGGAGGAAGAGGGGGGTAGCGGCCCGACCGTCTACCAAAACGAATTTGGTGTAGTGAAAGCGAGCACCACCTGGCGCGCCCGCATCGGCAGCCCCGAGGCACCTCACAAGCCGATGGTGGACGGCCCGCAAATCGCCATCGTAGTCGGCCCCGAGGGGGAGGAGATTTACTGCGACGAGCATGGCAGGGTGAAGCTGCAGTTCCCGTGGGACCGCTATGGCAGCTCCAACGACCAGAGCTCCTGCTGGGTGCGAGTCTCCCAAGGCTGGGCGGGCGGTCAATACGGCATGATGGCGATTCCGCGCATCGGCCACGAAGTCATCGTCTCATTTCTGGAAGGGGACCCCGACCAGCCTATCGTGACCGGTCGTACCTACCACGCCACCAACCGGCCGCCATATGAGCTGCCCGCCAACAAGACCCGCACCGTGCTGCGCACCGAGACCCACCAGGGTGAGGGCTTCAACGAACTTCGTTTTGAAGACCAGGCGGGGCAGGAAGAGATTTATATTCACGGTCAGAAAGACCTGAACGTACTTATCCAGAACGATGCTGCCTGGCATATCAAGCATGACGAGCATCGTGACATCGACAACGAGCGGGTCACCCGCATCAAGGCCAATGACCACCTGACGGTGGAGGGTGAAAAACGGGATCACATCAAGACGGACTATTCGCTGACCATAGATGCCTCCCTGCATCAGAAGCTGGGTCAATCCTTGCTGGTTGAAGCTGGGCAAGAGGTACACCTGAAATCCAGTAACAAGATCGTGCTGGAAGCCGGTGCTGAGCTGACGCTCAAGGTTGGCAGCAGCTTTGTGAAGGTTGACCCCAGTGGGGTGACGCTAGTTGGTCCCAGCATCCAGATGAACTCCGGCGGCAGTCCGGGTTCTGGCTCTGGTTGGGCGGGTCAACTGCCAAGCTTACCCGGTGCGGTGGAGGTAGTCTCTCCACCCAAGCCACCGCTGTTTAAGGCCATGCCACCTTTGGAAAAACCAGTCTGCATTCCTTGCATGCAGAGGGCCATGGCTCAGGGCGATGCCGTGGTGAAGGGAGAGTAAGATGCTACCTGAATTAATCTGGCGTGAAGGAAAGACTGTAGCCCTTCTCGAAGCGGCCCATCTCACTGCCGAGCAGCGAGAGAGGCTGAGTGAAGGGCGTTTCTTGCCGCTCTATCTGCATGACGACCTGTTTGAACTGGTCAATCTGGGCCCCTGGCTCTGGCAGTGCTCACAACAGGATGAAGGCTTGCTGGCCGAACTCGTCGAGCAGGGGCATGTCGTGGGGTTGATTGACAGCGAGCGACCTGTAGAAGCCCTGCAAGAGCAGTTGGCTCTGGGTGCAAGAGTGATAGAACCAAACGGCAAGTTCAGTATGCTGCTGCGGTTCTATACCCCTGATGCCTTGCTCTTGCTGCTTGAGCAGCAGGATGCCCCCTGGCTTGGCGGTATCTTTGGTGGCATCAGTCGTTGGTGGCTGCGGGAGTGCAATGGCAACTGGCGTGAGCTGGACTTGTCTGTCCCCCCGGCAGGACCAGTTTTGGTACAACTGACCCCGACACTCTATCAAGCATTGGAAGGCTCACCGCAAGCCCATCGACTGCTGGCGCTCTGGCAATCAGGGGATAATATTGCTCAGTTTCCGCCTTGTGAGCGGATGACCATGGTTCGCAAGGCACTCGACAAGGCCAAGCAGGCAGGGGCAAGCGACGCTCAGTTAATGCTCTGGGGATTGGCCTATCTGGAAGGTGGGCGCTCAGCATTGGAGCAACTCAAGCAATCAGCATGACAGTAGAAAGAAGCCTGACACGATTTATTTCCACCATGGTCACGGCTGCGTGGGACTTGATGCCTCGTTGGGGACGCTGGCTGAGTGCCATTGTACTGGTGCTCTGGCTGGGATGGACGTTTCTGTTACAGGAGCGGCATGGCGGGGCCTCTATCGTGGTCCATTCAGTGATCGACCGCCCAATCAGTTACGTCTATGTCAATGGCAAGATGGGGAGCAACACATTTGCGTTTGACGGGCTCAATGCAGGCGGTGGTAGTGCAGGCCCCTATCGGCTTGACGGTGACACGGTGAAGATCGACTGGTTGCTTAGCACCACGCGGGAGCAATTGGATAAGGAAGGGCTGCGGCCAGAAAAGCACTCGATTACCCTGCCCATGCCCAAGCGGGAAAAGGGGCAGGATAACTTTCATGTCCTCTTCTTGCCCGACAATAAAGTGATGGTGCGATGGGGGGGGTGGGCTGAGCCTGTGATGAATGACGTGATTGATACCTATCGGACGAGTAAATAGTGATGGTGGATAGGGATGACCAGAAGTGCCGTATTGCTCGAGAAGAGAGCCTAAATCAAGTCGGCATCGGCACCAGTTCGCTGGTTGAGCGTTTGGCCCAGGAAAAACGAAAGAGACAAGCATGACAGTAGAAAGAAGCCTGACACGATTTATCTCCACGATGGCCACGGCTGCGTGGAACTTGATGCCCCGTTGGGGACGCTGGCTGAGTGCCATTGTGCTGGTGCTCTGGCTGGGATGGACGTTTCTGTTGCAGGAGCGACATGGTGGGGCATCTATCGTGGTCCATTCTGTGATCGACCGCCCCATCAGTTACGTCTACGTCAATGGCAAGATGGGGAGCAACACCTTTGCATTTGACGGGTTCAGTGCTGGTGGGGGCGGTAGTGCGGGTCCCTATCGGATCGATGGCGATACGGTGAAGATCGACTGGGAACTCGATATGACCGAGGAGCAAGAAAAAGCAGGCTACCGATTTGAAAAACACTCGCTCACCCTGCCCATGCCCATGCGGGAAAAGGGGCAGAATAACTTTCATGTCCTCTTTTTGCCCGACAACAAAGTGATGGTGCGATGGGGGGGGTGGGCTGAGCCTGTGATGAATGACGTGATTGATACCTATCGGACGAGGAAATAGTGATGGTGGATAGGGATGACCTGAAGTGCCGGATAGATCGAGAAGAGAGTCTGCATCAGGCGCGGATCGGTACTTGCTCGCTGGCGTTGCAAATTGGTTTCTTCTTCGATGGCACCAAGCGAAATATCTACACAGATGAAGAGATCCGGCGGCTAACCAATGTGGGGCGTCTGTTTCGAGCCCATCCGGATAAAATCAAGGCTCCACTCACCTCGTCCTATTCATACGCCAAGGTCTACATTCCCGGCTTGGGCACCGAGCTCAACGATACGATTTCTGAGCAACTGGACAGCATTCTGGATGCAAGGCAGAAGGCGTTGGTTGGTGATTACCTTGACGATCTGAAAGGTCAGGCGAAAGAAACGGTGGTCGAGGCCGTCAAGGGGGATTGGAGCAAGGTTCTGACCAATAAGCTCGGCGACATGCTGACTTTGAAGAGTGGTTTCGAGGCATCATTCTCCGCCGCCAAGAATGCGGCCAAGCGAGCACTGGTCGAAGCGGTGGCTCCTATCCGGGATCTCCCGTGGGTTGCAGACTTGTTTATGACCGGGGTGGACGCCAGAGTCGATTTTGCCAAAAACAAATTCAAAGAAAACATAGCGCTCAGCAAGAAAGAGAATCAGCTTCCCATCAAGTTGATCCAGGTATCGGTCTTCGGGGCCGATCTGGGGGCGGCTCTGGCTCGCCGCTTTATCGAGGAGCTGCTGGAGTCGGTCTGTACCAAGGTAGGCAACGAGTACCGCTATGAGGAGAGCAAGGTCGAGGTGATCTTCGCTGGCCTCTTCGACAGCTCACGGCGTAGCCTGCTCGATATGGGTGACACTGTTGCGGAAGTATCTGACTGGGCCGGTCTGTTGACCAAAAATCCGGCTGGCGTGCCGCTGGGCGTAGTGGCTGGGGCCAAGGTAATCGACTATGACAAGCCCCTTCACCAAGCCGTCAAGCGAGCTCTGCATCTGGTTGCCGCCCACGAACGGCGAGACTATCGCCCACTGCTCCCCCTTGGGCCGCTCAAGCAAGGATGGCGGGAGGAGCTCTGCCCTGGCATCAGCGAAGATGTTACCGGGGGCTTGCTGCCCAACGAACAGCGGCCCAGTGCCGAGCTTTGCCGGGTGCCGCTTAGAAAAATGTTTGATACCGCTCGTCGGGCTCAGGTGCCGTTCCCAAACTTTCGTACTTTGGAAAAAACATCCCGTAAGGTTGCTAGCTACTTCGTTATGCTGGACAACCTGGCCGGATACTCCGTGCAGGATTTCAGCGACTATTACCAGAAGTGGGCCGGTCGGGTCGATCCTACTCCGGCAGGTTTCGAACGGCATATGACTTGTTACTGTATCTGGCTGGGAGAAAAGCTGTACGACTACCAGGCTCGTCTCGAGGATACTCGTGGTAGTGAACGCGATGAACTCAAGGCTCGTTGGGGCTGGCTTGAGCAGGTTGGAAAGGATGCCGATGACATCGTGATGTGGCAACGCTACCAGAGCAAGACTGTACAGGCCGCGAAATATGTAAAGTACTTTAACGAGTCTCAACGGGTACCACGTGAAGTGGATGCTTTCTTCAACTACTTCATGCATGACTTCAGCTCGAAGGAGCTCAAGCACGCAACACTTAACGCTCAGGCCAACACCATGCTCCGCAGCAACAACTTCTTCGTTCCCCGTGGCATTGAGACGGTGGAAGCTGATGAGGAGGCAGCAGCATAGAGCAGCATAACCCTCCTGACAAGCAAGGCTGATGGCCAGGGAAGGCGCTGCATCAGCTATATGCCCATCAGGTGGCTGCATCGCATAACGAACCCGCTTGCAAGATGGCAGTGATTTATCCGCAACATTTTCACTCAGAGTAGATTTTTCCATGAAATTTCGTGCTTTATGGCTGGTGCTGGCGACCGGTATGCTCGCAGCCTGCTCTTCTACTACGTCACTCACTGATGCCGAGCTATCCCAAGCCGCAAAGCAGGGGGATGGCCGCGCCCAATATGAACTGGCCAAACGGCTGGCAACCCAACCCGATTACCCCAATGCCATGCACTGGATGCAGCAAGCGGCCGAGCAGTCTGGCCCTTTGGCCGCAGATCAGCAGGTCCGCGCCAATGCGGCTTGGCAAGTGGGGGACTGGTATCAGGCCGGGCTCGGGGAGCCCAAAAACCCGACGCTCGCTACCCAGTGGTGGCAGCGCTCGGCTCGCCTTGGCAATACCAACGCCAGTTATCGGCTGGGCCTGATGTGCCAGGAGCAGCATCAAGGCAAGCTGGCAAGTGGCTGCCTCGACTGGTTCGAGCAGGCTGCCAAGCAGGATCATGCAGGTGCTCAGTTGGTGCTGGCCCGTTGGTACAGTGCACAACCGGGTGCTCATGCTGATGCTGATACCATAAAATGGTTAGAAAAAGCGGCAGGACTGGGCAACCGTGATGCCCAGTACTTGCTGGGTGAGCGCTATGCGCAAGGTAAAGGGGTCGCCAAACGGCCGGATCTTGCGCAGCGCTGGAACGACAAGGCAGCAGCCCAGCAGCAACCGGACGCTTTGCTAAAGCAAGCCAGACAGGCCGCCCCTATCCATGGGTTCGCTGCCTATCAACGGGCGGCCAATGCGGGCTCTGCTGAAGCCGAGCTCTGGCTTGGCCAGGCTTATCTGGCAGGGGAGTTGGTATCAGCAGACCCTGCTTTGGGCCGTTACTGGCTGGAGCTGGCCGCTGCACACGGTTCCCATGAGGCCGAATATCAATTGAGTTTGCAGCAGGTAGACCGGGAGCAGCAGATCCACTGGTTAATGCGTGCTGCTGACGGTGGTGTGACCAGGGCATGGTTCGATCTGGCAGCACTGCAGCAGGAGCAAGGTGAACTGGAGCAGGCCAGAGCCAGCTATGCCAAGGCCGCCCGGCAAAGGAATAGGGCTGCACTCTATGCCTACGGTGAAATGTTGCGTTTGGGGCAAGGGGGCAAAGAAGATTACGCGCTGGCACTCAAGCAGTATCGGCAGGCGGCCCAACAGGGTGATCGTATGGCGCAATACCGGATGGGAACCATGCGTGAAGAGGGGCTGGGGGCTCCGCGTAACCGGGTACATGCCTATGCCTGGCTGTCATTGGCAGCAACAGAAGGGATGCCGGAGGCGGTGCAGGCTCGCGACGAGCTGGAAGCAGCGATGACCAAGCCGGAGGTCAAACAGGCGCAGAAACTGTCGGAGCACTGGTTTGGCAAAATGACATCAACCGTAAACAAGAGCTAAACACGACCTCCAGGACCAGTATGGGAATGTAATCGTAATCTGGTAGGAAGTGATTCACGTGTCTTGTCAAATTAGGGTTAAAGGGCCTCTCGCAAGAGAGGCCCTTTGCATTGCTCGCTGATTTGCCCTGATCGGTACTTGAAAGACATACCATGGTGATACCGGTTAATGCTCCACAGTCAGCGGATCTGGGGGCAGGTTCAGGTGCTTGGTGATGGCCTGATTGAGCTGGGGGTAGTTATCGTCAAAATGATGTCCTCCCGGCAGGGTGATGCTGGTGACGTTGGGTTGGTTGAGACGGGGACAGAGGCGGTCGCCGTCATCGTCATCGGCGCCTTGCAGGCAGAGCATCGGCAGATCGCGGATGGTCTTCACCTGCGGCTCGGTCGGGTAGCTACGTGTCTTGTGGGTTAGCATGTCGCTGACGTGGATCTCGAAATCCGAGCTGGTGGAGGGGGAGATCATCACGGCCCCGACCAGCCCTTGACGATAGTGCTCCGGCAACCGGTTGATGACGAAGGGGGCAATCTCGGCACCAAACGAGAAGCCGATCAGCAGCCAGCGGGGGCGCTGCCAGCGAGTCTGGTAATCATCGAGGAGCCGCTCCAGATCGGCGGTCACCTGCTCCGGGGTTTTCTTCTTCCAGTAGTAGGTGAGGGAGCTCCAGCCCACTACCGGCATGCCGTGCAGCTGAAACTGGGCACTCAACCCCTGGTCGAGGGCCGCCCAGCCACCATCGCCGCTGAGAAAGATCACCATGGGGGTGTCGGATGGCTGCTTGACCGGCAGCTCAATCAGGCTCAGGTCATCCTTGACCGGGGCGGCGTGCGCCGCAAAAGACGAAACGGGCAGTACGAGACTGAGTAACAGCAAAATCAAGGCTCTCATTGGCCATGCTCCTATTTCTTGATCAGCCCCAGCGGGCCGCGGCTAATCAGGGTGATCAGGTGAGTCAGGGTTCTGGGCAGTACCAGCTTGCTGCTGCAGAGCAGGTAGCGGGGTTCCCAGCGGGGCGAAAATTTCTCCTTGTAGCGTCTGAGCCCCTGGAAGTTGTAAAAGCGGCTGCCACGGACGAACAGGGTATTGCCAAGACGGGCCCAGTAGCTGTTGAGCGGGTGATCGTTGAAGCCGGACATGGGGGCCATCCCCAGATTGAAGCTGGCGTACCCTTGCGCCTTGCCCCACAGCAGCAGCTCGACAAAGAGAAAATCCATGATGGGAGTGGTGCCGGTATCCAGGCTGTAGCGCATCAGATCGATGGAGAGCATCTCCTTGCTGTCGCTCACCCAGAGGTTGGCAAAGCCGACGATCTGCCCCTCGTGCCACACCAGCGCTGCCGGGCTCAAGGTCAGGTAGTCAGGCTCGAAGCGGCCGACCGAGAAGCCCTTCTCCTTGCCCATCTTGCTCTGCAGCCAGGTATCGGAGACGGTCTGCAATCTGGGCAGCAGGGGGGCCACGGCGCTTGCCTCGACCACCTCGAAGGTCAACCCTTCCCGTTTGCCCTTGGCGTGGCTCTGGCGCAGGTTGCGCAGCCGGCTGCCCGCCAGATCGAAGGTAGCCAGATCGACCATCGCCTCTTCACCAAGCTTGAAGGGGATCAGTCCCAGCTCCAGATAGAGCGGCAGATAGCGGGCCGAGACCTGATAAAAGACCGGATTGGCGTCGTGCTCGTCGCAGCGCTCGCGAAATTGCCAGAGCAGCTCTTCGATCTGCTCGGGGTGACCGACGGGATCCCCCATCACAATCCAGCTGTTGCCCTCGATGCCATACATCAGGAAGGCGTCGCCGGCGGGGTGGAACAGCAGGGACTTGTCCTGCAACTGGGCCAGATAGCCGTAGATCCCCCCTTCGCGCACCACCAGCTCGTGGGCGCGCGCCAGCGTCTCCTTGTCCGGCTTTTCACCGATTACGCGCAGCGGTGCAAGCAGCTGGGCAACCCCGGCAACGGCCAGCACGGCCACCACGCTCCCCATGGCGCGCAGGCCGCGGGCAGCACCGCCGTGGGGCGAGAAGTGGAACCAGAGGGCGTGATCATACTCCACCTGACGGTAGGAGAAGAGCAGCAGCCACAGCGCTCCCAGCAGCACGGCGCCGACTGAAATGAGCCAGCCCGGGGTGTACTGGGGATAGAGCAGCGACCCCTTGCGATAGAAGAGGGAGCGGCAGGGGGTCATGATGAGCAGGAAGCTGCCGAGCAGCAGGGCTGACTCCCAGTCCCCCCCCTTGAGCAGGGAGAAGGCGATACCCAGAGCCAGCAGCAGCTGGGTGATGCGAAACGCGGCGTCGTGACGGCGATAGAGGCTACGCGCCAGCAGGATCAGGAGGATACCGCTCACGCTGCCGAGCACGTGGGAGAGCTCCAGCAGATGGAGCGGCAACACCTGTAGCCACACTTCAATGTGGCTGCGCATGGTCGGGATCATCCCCGAGCAGAGCAGCAGGCTGCCAGCGGCGAAGGTGCCCATGCTGATAAGGGCGGGCAGAAATTCGCGCACCACGCTCATCAGCCCCTGTAGCCGCTGCCAGCGTGCTTTTTGTTGCAGCATCTCCTGACTGGTAAAGAGCAGCAGGGCACAGAGAAAGGGGAGCAGGTAATAGATGCAGCGGTAGAGCAGTAGCGAGGCAAGCAGCTTGTCGGTTGGCAGGTAGTTAGCCAGCAGCAGGCTCATGCTCGCTTCGAACACCCCGATCCCGCCCGGCACGTGGGCCAGTACCCCAAGGAAGCTGGCCAGCACGAAGGCGCTGAGCAGCACGTGATAGGGAACGCTCTGAGTGGGCAGCAGCACAAACAGCACGGCGGCGGCGGCCATCCAGTCAGCCAGCGCGACCAGCAGTTGCAACAGGCGTACTTTGAAGCCGGGCAGGGTCAGGGTGTGTGTTCGCCAGGAGAGACGTGGAGCGGGCCAGCAGAGGTAGCTGGCCACCAACAGCAGAGCCATGCCGCCCGCCAGCCTGAGCAGGGTATCTGCCCATTGCGGCCAGTCAGGCAGCAACTGTGATACATCGCAGGTCAGTAGGGCGTCACCTCCCCACGCCAGTAGGCCGAGGAAGAAGGTGATGGAGCAGAACAGCACCACTCGGGCCACTTCTCCGGTGGCGAGCCCCAGTGCAGAGTAGAGGCGATAGCGTACCGAGGTGCCGGTCAGCAGGGCAAATCCCAGGGTGTTGGAGAAGGTGTAGGCGATAAAGGAGGTGATGCTGACCTGTTGCCAGGGAAGGCGCTTGCCCAGCGCATGGAGCGCCAGCATGTCATAGCAGCAGAGGCAACCATAACTGAGCAGGGTCAGCAACAGGGCGCCCGCCAGTCGCAGCAGGGGTTGGGACCAGATGGCCACACGAATATCGTGCCAGTGCCATGCCTGGGTCAGGTGATACAGCACGGTCAGTGCGGTGCCGAGCAGCAGCAAGCTGCATAAGGGGCCGAGCCATTTAAGCAGATGACGCCACATGCCATGTTCCTGTGGTCATTGACCGTTTCCCGCAAAGGGGGAGCCGGGTCGTGGATCCGGTTTGGACGAGGGAGGCGCTCGTCAGGAAAATTTCGGGAAGAGATGGAAAGGGAGGCGTCAGCCTCCCTTGGTGCTATCAAGTGACCGGTTGGATCACTTGGTTTTCGGTGCGACTTTGACGGCAGGGGTCTTGGCGTGGGTGGCTTTATGGTGTTTTTTCACCACCTTGGTCTGGGTCGCCTGCGGTGTGGCTGTCTTGGTCGGGGTGGCCGCCATGGTGAAACCGGAAGTGAGGGCGAAGACGGCTGCCAGGGTCAGAGGAATGATCTTTTTCATGTTCAATTTCCTTATTCGGGTTGATGTTATGGAGCGTTCTCCATGACAGTCATCCTATGACGGTTGCAGCGGCCCTTCAGTGAGCGGTTGGTGACGGTTTGTATCCAAATGTACAGGCAGGGTGAGGCAGAAGCGGGCACCGTGGTCACTGGCCAGCAGCGCCACATCCCCCCCGTGATGACGGGCAATGCTGCGCACGATGGCCAGCCCCAACCCGGTGCCGCCGGTGCGACGATCCCGGCTCTGATCAAGGCGTACGAACGGCTCGAAGATCTGGGGTGCCAGCGCGGGATCGATCCCCGGCCCATCGTCCCTCACCTCCAGCAGATAGTTCTCCTGTAGCCGCGAGATGGAGAGGGTGACCTCGCTCTCGGCGTAGCGCAGGGCATTGCCGATCAGGTTCTCTACCGCGCGTGCCAGCAGACGCTGATCGCCGCACCAGGGCATGTGACGTGGCGGCAGATCGAGGGTGAGCTTCTTTTCGGGGGCCAGCGCTTGCCAGTCGCCGAGATGCGCTTGTGCCCAGTTGCTGAGCTCAAGCTCGTCCTGTTGCAACGGCAACTCGGGTCTATCCAGCCTGGCGTAGGTGAGCATCTCTTCGATAAGCGAGTCCAGCGCCCCCAGATCTCGCTCCAGCGCCTGCTGTTCTTGCTCGGCAGGGGCAGGATCGAGCATGGCAAGCCGATAGCGCAACCGGACCAGTGGGGTGCGCAACTCGTGGGCGATGGCATCGGTCAGTTGCTTGCGGCTGGCAATCATGGCCTGCAATTGGGTCGCCATTTGATCGAAGGTGCGTCCCACCCGGGCCAGACTGCTGCCCGGTGGCAGATTGGTTCGGCAGGAGAGATCCCCATCGCCTACGCGACGTGCTGTCTGCTCCAACTGCTGCAAGCCGTGCCAGTGGGGACGCAACCACAGAAGGATGGGTAGGCCGAGAGAGAGGCCGATCACCAGCAGCAGCCCCACATCGACCCAGTGCAGCTCGTGCAGGTAGGAGAGGTAGGGTACAGGGCCGACAATCAGCACCCGGTCGGTATCGGGGATGCGCTGCAGGAAGGTGTCATCCTCCTCGACGATGACAATGTTGCCAGCGGCCAGAAAGGCCTGATCCTCGCTGGCCAGGGGCTGGCGCACCAGCTCGCCGATCTTGAGGGGGAGGGTAAACTGACTGCTCTGCTCGGCCAGTCGATCGGACCAGTGCTCTGGCGGGGTTCTTGCCAACTCGCCGGTCAACAGGCCAAGAGAGCCCTGCATCATGCGTTCGAGATAGCGATCACCCGCCCGTTCGGCGGTCACCTGATAGACCACTCCCACCAGCAGGATGGCCAAGGTGAAGCAGCAGATCAGCAACAGATAGAACTGGATAAAGAGACGGCGCATGGCGGTGCTCCCGAAAGAGGGTTATTCCCAGGCGTGGGGGACGAAGAGGTAGCCTTTCTGGCGCACCGTCTTGATCCGGGTCGGGTTGTCGGGGTTATCACCCAGTTTGCGGCGCAGGCGGGAGATGGCCACATCCATGCTGCGATCCTGACCGTCGTACTCCCGGCCGCGCAAGTTGCGAAAAAGGGCTTCCCGACTCAAGATTTGGCCCGCGTGGCAGGTGAGCTCCCACAGCAGATCAAAGTCGGCGGTCGAGAGGGCAATGCTCTCGCCATCGAGGCGCACATCTCGTCCTTGACCATCCACCCGCAGCCGACCAAATTGCAGCTGCTGGGGAACGCTGCTGGTGGCTGCCGGTTGGGTTGGTGTTTGCTGGTGCTGGCGAAATTGCACCCGAAGTCGGGCCAGCAGCACCGGTGGTGGTGTCGTTTTGAGGATGTAGTCGTTGGCGCCCAGCTCCAGACTCAGGATCTGGTTCATGTCGCTATCCAGCGAGGTGAGCATTACGATGGGGCCGTCGAAGCGTGGCCGAAGATCCCGACAGAGGGACATGCCATCTTGCCCCGGCAACATGATATCGAGCAGTACCAGATCGGGCTGTTCGGCCTCTACCCGGGCCAGTGCCATATCTCCTCTGGGCTCGAGGATCACGTCCATATCGTGGCGACCGAGCCAACTGCTGATGAGCTGGCCAATCTCGGGATCATCTTCGACAAAAAGAATGCGTTGCATAGAAAAGCTCCAACGGGAAGCAGGAGAGAAGAAGAGCGATCAGCATATCAATGGCGCCTGGGAAATACAGAAAAAGAACCAAGCAGGCTGATGTGTGGGGGAGTGTGGCTGTGTATCGACGGGGAGGCGCGAATCGTGACAAATGGGCGGAGCCGCGTTTATCGATCTGGAGGATGATGGCCTTGCAGACAAGGCAAGGTGCTGCCTGGCACAAAACAAAAAAACCGGCCAAGGCCGGTTTTTCGCGGAGCAGACCAGAAGGTCACTGCACCAAGTCGATGGACATCACCTTGCGGTGATTATCGACAGAATAATGGGGTGGCTGATGGGGCTCGAACCCACGACAACCGGAATCACAATCCGGGACTCTACCAACTGAGCTACAGCCACCACTGAAATTTTCATCAACACTCGCCAATCCAGAAGAAAAGGAGAGCATTAATGGCGCGCCCTGCAGGATTCGAACCTGCGACCCACGGCTTAGAAGGCCGTTGCTCTATCCAACTGAGCTAAGGGCGCTTTGTACCAACACGTCTTGACGACGAGTCGATGAACATGGTCGGTGATAAAGGATTCGAACCTTTGACCCTCTGGTCCCAAACCAGATGCGCTACCGGACTGCGCTAATCACCGAAAATCCCTGACCAGCATATCGACAAGAGTCGTACTGGGCAACGGGCGGGCATCATAGCCAAGCGTAAGGGCCAGCGTCAACGACTTTTTCCCCCAGTAAATTCAAGTGCCTACTTATTGCCCGCTACCGGTCTGGCGTGCGTCTGCCGCTAACATCCCGGCTAAAAAAATGCGACAATGCGTGGCAGTTGAACACATGGTGAGTGGAGAACGATGTCTGCCAAAATCATAGATGGAAAACAGGTTGCGCAAACGATTCGCAGCCAGGTCGCGGCGCAAGTCCAACAGCGGTTGGCGGCAGGGAAACGGGCTCCTGGGCTGGCAGTCATTCTGGTGGGGGCGGATCCCGCCTCTCAGGTCTATGTCGGCAGCAAGCGTCGGGCGTGCGAGGAGGTGGGGTTTCTCTCCCGCTCCTATGATCTGAGTGCCACTGCCAGTCAGGAAGAGCTGCTGGCGCTGATCGACCAGTTGAATGCGGATAGCCACGTAGATGGCATTCTGGTTCAGCTGCCGTTGCCGGATCACTTTGATACCACTCAGGTGCTGGAGCGGATCCAGCCTGACAAGGATGTAGATGGATTTCACCCGTATAACGTCGGCCGTCTGGCCCAACGTATTCCGGCGCTGCGCCCCTGTACTCCGAAAGGGATCATGACACTGATCGAGACCACTGGCGTGAAGACGCACGGTCTGCATGCGGTCGTGGTGGGCGCGTCCAACATAGTGGGGCGTCCCATGACCCTCGAATTGTTGCTGGCGGGCTGCACAACCACGACCTGTCACCGCTTTACCCGGGATCTGGAAGATCAGGTACGCCGTGCCGATCTGCTGGTTGTTGCGGTCGGCAAGCCCAACTTCATTCCTGGCGAGTGGATCAAACCGGGGGCACTGGTAATCGATGTGGGCATCAATCGCTTGGCTGATGGCTCGCTGGTCGGGGATGTGGAGTTTGAGACGGCGCGCAGCCATGCCTCCTTCATTACTCCGGTACCCGGTGGCGTGGGCCCGATGACGGTCGCCAGCCTGATGGAAAATACCCTGATCGCCTGCAGTGAATATCACGACTGATCATGGCTGGCGATAACCTGTGATCCCATGAGGAGGCAGGATTCGCCAGAAATCTGACAATAAAAAACCGGTTGCTCAGAGAGGAACCGGTTTTTTATTTATCCAACGGGTGTTATTTACATATTTTGTGCTTCGTTTGGCACAATCACAGAGGCGTGATTTCCTTTCGGCCCCTGCTGCAGTTCAAAATTGACAGCCTGACCCGCTTTCAGGGTCTTGTAGCCCTCCATTTGAATCGTGGAGTAGTGAGCGAAGATATCCTCACCGCCCCCTTCCGGACAGATAAACCCAAATCCTTTTGCGTTGTTAAACCACTTAACTGTGCCGGTTGCCATACTTCTACATCCTTTTATTGATTACCCAGAAGTCGTTGAGTAACCTGCGCCAGCCCTTTATAACTAGGGACATGGGCCCATAGCAGACGGGCACAGATTAGCAAGTAACCAATCTAGTCTAACTTTTGAGCGAGTCAAGAAGTTGTTAACAGCTGATGTGATCTGGTTAACAAGTCTATTGACAACCTTGTGTTAGACGGTAGTAATCTAGAGGTACCAAAGCGCGATTATGAGCAAGCAGAAAGAACTCTTTGCTAATGAAGAGATTGCAGAAGCAGAGAAAACAAAGCTGCAGCCGCCACCCATGTATAAGGTTGTGTTGAACAACGATGACTACACGCCCATGGAGTTTGTGGTGGAGGTGCTGCAAAAGTTCTTTGGTATGGATTTGGACAAGGCGACTCAGGTCATGCTGAGTGTGCATTATAGTGGTAAGGGTGTCTGCGGCATGTTTACCGCAGAGATCGCCGAAACCAAGGTTGTCCAGGTCAACACCTATGCACGTAACAACGAACATCCACTGCTCTGTACTATGGAAAAGGCTTGAATCTGATGACTTGATGGCGAGTGTGACACCACATTGTAGCTGTACTAGGGGAGGTGCCTATGTTGAATAAAGATCTAGAAAAGACGCTGAACGAGGCTTTCAAACTGGCCCGTGACGAGCGCCACGAATTCATGACCGTCGAGCACCTGTTGTTAGCCCTTCTGGATAACAGTTCAGCCCATGAGGCGCTGAGCTCCTGTGGTGCCGATGTTGAGCAGATGCGCAAGGAGATCCGCGCATTCATCACCCAAACTACTCCGCTCATACCGCGCGACGATGAAGATCGTGAAACCCAGCCGACACTGGGCTTCCAGCGCGTGTTGCAGCGTGCCGTCTTCCATGTGCAATCCTCCGGCAATACCGAAGTCAGCGGCGCCAACGTGCTGGTCGCTATCTTCAGTGAGCAGGAGTCACAAGCTGCCTATTTCCTGAAAAAAGCCGAGATCAGCCGTCTCGACGTTGTCAATTTCCTCTCCCACGGGGTGCGCAAGGACAGCAAGCCGGATCTCGGCAGCAATAACAATCCCGAGTCTGATGATGATGTCTCGGCCGCGCAGATCGAGAGCTTTGCCACCAACCTGAACCAGCTGGTGCTGGAAGGGCGCATCGATCCGCTGATTGGCCGTGATCAGGAGCTCAACCGTACCATTCAGGTGCTCTGCCGTCGTCGTAAGAACAACCCGCTGCTGGTGGGTGAAGCTGGCGTGGGTAAAACCGCCATTGCCGAAGGGTTGGCCTATCGCATCGTCAAGGGGGATGTCCCCGAGGTGATTGCGGGCAGTACCATCTACTCGCTGGATATGGGCTCTCTGCTGGCGGGCACCAAATACCGTGGTGATTTCGAGAAGCGCCTCAAAGTACTGCTCAAGCAGATTGAGCGTCAGGAAGGGGCCATCCTCTTTATCGACGAGATCCATACCATCATTGGTGCCGGCGCGGCATCCGGTGGTCAGCTGGATGCGGCCAACCTGATCAAGCCGCTGCTCTCCAATGGTTTGCTCCGCTGTGTGGGATCCACCACTTATCAGGAGTACGCCCAGATCTTCGAGAAAGACCGTGCGTTGGCCCGTCGCTTCCAGAAGATCGATATTGTCGAGCCAACTATCGATGACACCACTCGCATCTTGATGGGACTCAAGAGTCGCTACGAAGCCCACCACGGCGTACGCTATACCGCCAAGGCGATCCGTGCAGCTGCCGAGCTCTCTGCCAAGTACATCAATGATCGTCACCTACCCGACAAGGCGATCGATGTGATCGACGAGGCGGGTGCCGGTCAACGGTTACTGCCGGCGAGCAAGCGCAAGAAAGTGATCAATGTGCAGGAAATTGAGTCCATAGTGGCCAAGATCGCCCGCATTCCGGAAAAATCAGTCTCTTCTTCAGATAAAGAAGTACTGAAGAACTTGGAACGCAATCTGAAGATGGTGGTCTTTGGTCAGGATAAAGCCATCGAGGTGCTGACCGATGCGATTCGCCTCTCTCGTTCAGGACTTGGCAACGAGCGTCGCCCGGTTGGTTGCTTCCTCTTTGCCGGTCCTACCGGTGTTGGTAAAACAGAGGTGACCCAGCAGTTGGGCAAGGCGCTGGGTGTCGAGATGCTGCGCTTTGATATGTCCGAGTACATGGAACGCCATACCGTATCTCGCCTGATTGGTGCGCCTCCTGGCTACGTTGGTTTTGAACAGGGTGGTTTGCTGACCGATGCGGTTATCAAGCATCCTCACTCAGTAGTGTTGCTCGACGAGATTGAGAAGGCTCACCCGGATGTGTTCAACCTGTTGTTGCAGGTGATGGACAACGGAACCCTGACCGATAACAACGGGCGCAAGGCAGATTTCCGTAATGTGATCCTGGTAATGACCACCAACGCCGGTGTGCAGGAGACCCAGCGTAAATCGATTGGCTTCCAGCAACAGGATTTGAGCCACGATGCCATGGCGGTGATCAGCAAGACCTTCAGTCCGGAGTTTCGTAACCGGCTTGATCACACCATCTGGTTCAACCATCTCGATATGACGGTGATCCATCAGGTGGTCGACAAATTCATTGTCGAATTGCAGGTTCAACTGGATGCGAAGGGCGTCTCTCTCGAGGTGTCCGAGCGTGCCCGCCACTGGTTGGCAGAGAAGGGATATGACAGAGCCATGGGCGCCAGACCGATGGGTCGGGTAATCCAGGAGCACCTCAAGAAACCCCTGGCCAACGAGATCCTGTTTGGTTCACTGGTTGACGGGGGAATTGTGAAGGTTGAGTTGGTAAATGACAGCCTCAGCTTTGATTTTCAGGTCAATGTTGAAGCTGTTTCCCACTAAGCGTCAGTGATCAGAAAACGACAAAAAACCCCAACCGAAAGGTTGGGGTTTTTTGCTGAATTCCTGGCTTAGCGAGAGCGGAAAACAATACGTCCCTTGGAGAGATCGTAGGGAGTCAGTGCTACCGTTACTTTGTCTCCAGTCAGGATACGAATGTAGTTTTTGCGCATCTTGCCTGAAATATGAGCGATAACCACGTGACCATTCTCCAGTTCCACACGGAACATGGTATTGGGCAGGGTTTCGAGAATAGTGCCCTGCATCTCAATACTGTCTTCTTTAGCCATTGAATCCTCTTGATAAGCCACAACAAAAAACCGCTGGATCATGCCGGATTTAAGGCTATGTGTAAAGTTTACTCGGGCTTGGTGTCGATATTTTTCCATTCCCCCTGAATTAACAGCTCGTGAGGAAGATAATTGCGCTTGTAATTCATCTTGCGGCACGCCTCCACTAGATAGCCAAGATAGAGCCAGCTTCGCCCTGTTCGCCTGGCCAGATCGAGCTGGCAGAGGATGGCAAAGGTGCCCAGGGAGCGATCGGCATAATCCGGATCGAAGAAGGTGTACATGGCGCTCAAGGAGTGGGGCAGCAGGTCTGTGGTGGCGACACCGATCAGGCGTCCCTCCTTGCGCATCTCCAGGTAGAGCGGCGGCATCCAGTCACAATGGAGAAACCCGCGATACTGGCTGCGGTTGGGGGGATACATGCTGCCATCGTGATGGCGTTCGCGGATATAGCGTTCGTAGAGCAGGTAATACTCGGGTTTGTCATCATAGCTCAGGACGATCTCGATATCTCTGTTGAGCTGGCGGATCCGCTTCTGGCCGCGGCTGGGGCGAAAGCGCTCGCTGTGAATTCGAAGGGATTGGCAGGCATGGCACGCCGGGCAGTGGGGGCGATAGATGTCGTTGCCACTGCGGCGAAAACCGGCAGTCAACAATCGCTCGTAACCGTTGGCGTTGAGCAGATTGTGATCCATCAGCACCAGCAACTGCTCCTGTTCATGGTCCAGATAACTGCAGGGATGCTTGGGAGTCAGCCCTACTTTAAGGATCACTTCTTCAGTCATAGGCTGATCTCCCCCTCTTGCCAGCAGGAAGCCAACAGTGGTTGATGGCCAAGGCGCGCCAGCTCGGCCAGAAAACGGGCCCTTGGCCACTCCTCGATACCCAGGGTCGCCAGAAACGGGTTCTGCATCTGGCAATCGATGAGAGCGCCGCGATGGCGGGCGAAGTGGCGACAGAGTGCCACCATGGCAAGTTTGGCGCCGTTATCAATCCGGCTGAACATGGATTCACCGCAAAACAGTCGGCCGATAGAGAGGCCATACAGTCCCGCTTGCAGCTCTCCCTCCTGCCAGATCTCGATAGAGTGGGCATGACCCAGCCGGTGCAACTGCTGGTAGGCCTCGATCATGGGTTGACTGATCCAGGTGCCATCGGCAGTGCGACGAGGGGCGGCGCAGGCGGTAATGACTTCATTAAAGGCGCGATTGACGGAAATATCGAATGGGGTACGGCGGATAATCTTCTGCAGTGTCCGCCCCACATGGAGTTGGTCGGGACGGATCACCCCGCGGGGATCCGGTGACCACCACAGGGTCGGTTGGTGGGGTTCATTCCACGGGAAGATCCCCTTGTGGTAAGCTGCCAGCAATCTGGCAGGGGAGAGATCTCCACCGATCGCCAGCAAGCCGTTGGGCTCTTCCAGCGCATGGCTGGGGTCGGGAAACCAGCAAAGCTCATCATCCAGTTGGGTAAGATAGCGAGACATAAGGCAACGAGGTTCATAGATGAAGGCCATTATCCTGATAGTATCCAGCTTGTTCTGCTTTGTCACTGCGCCCGCCGGGGCGGAGGTCTACCAGCGCAATACCGCGCGGCCGGTCAATCAGGTGGTGTTTGGTCAGGTCGAAACGGTGCGCAATATTACCCAGCGCCAGATCCTGGAGTCCGAGCACTCTGGCTGGAAGACGCTGGGTGGTGCCGTGTTGGGCGGCCTGCTGGGGAACCAGTTTGGCGGCGGTCATGGCCGTGAAATTGCTACCGCCGTCGGTGCACTCGCGGGTGCGGCCGCTGCGCAGCAATACCAGTCTGGGGGAACCGTGGTGGAAAACAAGTTGGTGGAGCTGCTGATCCGCAACGAGCAAAATGCCCTTATCAACGTGATCCAGGATTATGATCCCGCCATGGTCTTTGCCAATGGAGACAAAGTTCGCATTCTCTACTTCGATGATGGGGTGCGGGTCGACAAGACCTACTGACTTTCGATAGTCATGGTGATGGGGGGACTGTGGCAGGAAAGGAACCCGCAGACTCTCCTGCTGGAAAGTCTGTCGGGCGGTAATACACGGGACTGATGCCCTGAGGATTCAGATAGCTGTCTCTTGAGAGACTATCTTGTCGCGACCGGTGTTCTTTGCCTGATAGAGCAGCCGATCCGCTACGCTCAGCGCCTCGTCCATGGATATCCGCCCGACGCTGATCACGCCGTAACTGGCGCGAACAAAGAGCGGGGTTTCCGGTGACAAGGGTTGCTGGCGCAGCTGCTGACGCAGCCCTTCGAGACGCTTGATCAACACGGGGACGGTACAGTGAGGCACCATCATGGCAAACTCCTCTCCGCCAAAGCGGGCGATCATGGCATCGGGGAAGAACTGGGTCAGTAGCCGGGTCAGATGGCAGAGCAGTTGATCGCCGATGGCATGGCCCCAGTGATCGTTGACCTGCTTGAAGTGATCCACATCGAGCACACAGAGTGCAAGAGGCGTCTGCTGGCGCTGATGCTCTTCAAACCATTTTTGCCCTTCGTTGAACCAGTAGCGCCGGTTGTAGAGACCGGTCAGGTAGTCACGATTGGCTGACTCCTGAATGCTGTTGAACTGCTCGAGCGCTTCCAGATTGTGACTGACCCGACACTGCAGCTCTTCCGGCTCGAACGGCTGGTTGAGAAAGTCGTTGGCGCCTTGCTTGAGGTAGCGAGCAGAGAGACCGCGCTTGTCCGAGACCGAGATCCCGATAATCGCGAGTTGCTGCTTGCTGTAACGTTCTCTCAGCATCCGCACCAGACTGATGCCATCGATATCCGGCATATAGTAGTCGACCAGTGCCAGCCGGATGTCCGGGTGTTGCTCCAGCATCGCCATCGCTTCACGGGCATGACTAGCCTCATGTACCTGCAACAACTGCTTGCGCAACTGGGCCATGGTGCGGTGACGGGAGGTGCGTGAGTCGTCGACCACCAGCACTTCGATGGACTGGTTGAGATAGAGGCGGTGCACCAGACTGACGGCATATTGCAGCGAGTGGCGCGAATCCTTCATCACATAGTCCAGCACGCCGGTTTCCAGCCAGGCGGCACGTTTATCCTCGCTGATGTCGGCAGTGAGGATCACCACCGGCAAACCTCGAGCCAGCAGCTCGTTGACCGCTTCGCCACGGGGCGCATCCGGCAAGGTCAAGTCCACCAGCGCGACCACATACTCCTCTCCCCGGCAGTGACGGGCGCCTTCGAGGGTATCGAAGGCGTCAATCTCGAGGCCTGTCTGCTGGGCAATGGCCTGAGTCAGCATACGGCGGATGGTCAGGCTATCTTCGACAATCAATATCTTCTGTTTCATTAGACTCCTTTAAATAAAAAAGGCATACCGACTGGTATGCCTTATATCACAACTACGCTTGTTTATTGCGCGTCGAGGTAGCGTTCGGCATCGAGGGCTGCCATGCAGCCGGTACCGGCAGAGGTGATCGCCTGACGGTAGTTGTGGTCGGCCACGTCGCCGGCAGCGAAGACTCCTTCAATGCTGGTCTGGGTGGCAAAACCGTCGAGGCCGCCACGTACCTTCAGATAGCCGTTTTGCATCTCCAGCTGGCCATCGAAGATCTGGGTATTGGGCTGGTGGCCGATGGCGATGAATACGCCCATCAGCGGCAGCTCGCTGGTGCTGTTGTCCTGAGTGTTGCGCAGGCGCACACCGGTGACCCCCATCTGATCACCCAGCACTTCGTCCAGGGTCTGGTGGGTGTGCAGCACGATGTTGCCGCTCGCGACCTTGTCGTGCAGACGCTTGATCAGGATCTTCTCGGCACGGAATTCGTCGCGGCGGTGGATCAGGTGCACCTTCTTGGCGATGTTGGCCAGATACAAGGCTTCTTCAACTGCGGTGTTGCCGCCACCGATCACGGCCACTTCCTGATTGCGGTAGAAGAAACCGTCACAGGTGGCACAGGCGGAGACGCCGCGCCCCTTGAAGGCCTCTTCGGAGGGCAGACCCAGATACTTGGCGGAGGCACCGGTCGCGATGATCAGGGCATCGCAGGTGTATTCGCCGTTGTCCCCTTTGAGGCGGAACGGGCGCTGAGTCAGTTCGACACTGTTGATGTGATCAAACAGGATGCGGGTATCGAACTTCTCTGCATGCTCTTTCATGCGCTCCATCAGGGCCGGGCCGGTCAGGCCTTCCGGATCACCTGGCCAGTTTTCCACTTCGGTGGTGGTGGTCAGCTGACCCCCTTGCTGCATGCCGGTGATGAGCAGGGGATTGAGGTTGGCGCGGGCGGCATAGACGGCCGCGGTGTAACCGGCCGGGCCTGACCCTAAGATCAGCAATTTGCTGTGAGTGACTTGGCTCATGATGTCATTTCCGGGATGTGATGAGTTTGCGCGATTGTAGGTAATTCGTGATCCGGGGTCAAAGGCTGGTGAGTCGATTGCACTAATCGTGTTCACAAGGGGTGACATGCAAAATAGAGGAATAAAAAAACCGCCCATCGCGGGCGGATTTTCACTCATCTCCAACTGGCGCAGGCCAGCGCAGATCAGTTCAGCAGGGTCAGGGGATCCGTGTAGGCAAGGCCATGCGCCACGGCCACTTCCTTGCAGGTGAGTTTGCCCTCCATCACGTTGAGCCCGTGCAGCAGGTTGGGATCGTTCAGCAGTGCCTGACGATACCCTTGCTGGGCCAGCTTGATGATAAAGGGGAGGGTGGCATTGTTGAGCGCCACGGTCGAGGTGCGGGCCACCGCCCCCGGCATGTTGGCGACACAGTAGTGCACCACCTCATCGACAATATAGGTCGGATCTTCATGGGTGGTGGCGTGGGAGGTTTCCACACAGCCGCCCTGATCGATAGCCACATCGACAATGGCAGAACCCGGCTTCATGCGCGCAATGTGGTCACGGCGGACAAGTTTTGGCGCAGTGGCACCCGGTACCAGCACACCGCCGATGACCAGATCGGCCGCCAGCAGATGACGCTCCAGCGTCTCGCTGTTGGAGTAGACCACCTTGGCCGCTCCCTGGAACTCGTTATCAAGACGGCGCAGGGTATCGACGTTGTTGTCGAGGATGGTCACGTCGGCGCGCATGCCGATGGCCATGCGGGCTGCATTGGAGCCAACCACGCCACCACCGATGATCACCACCTTGGCCGGTTCGACACCGGGTACGCCGCCGAGCAGCATGCCGCTACCGCCGCGCGATTTTTCAAGCGCCTGGGCACCCGCCTGAATGGACATGCGACCCGCGACTTCCGACATGGGGGCCAGCAGGGGCAGACCGCCACGGCCGTCGGTGACGGTCTCGTAGGCGATACAGATGGCGCCGCTTTTCAGCAGGGCTTCGGTCTGGGGCAAGTCTGGCGCCAGATGCAGATAGGTGAACAGGGTCTGACCCGGGCGCAGCATGGCACATTCGACAGGCTGAGGTTCCTTGACCTTGACGATCATCTCGGCTTTGGCGAAAACCTCTGCTGCAGAGGCCAAAATTTCGGCTCCAACAGCGATATAATCTGCATCGCTGAAGCCAATGCCGTTTCCGGCACCGCTTTGGACGAAAACAGTATGGTTTCGTGCTGTCAGTTCACGTACACTGGCCGGAACCATGCCTACGCGGTATTCATGGTTTTTTATCTCTTTAGGTACACCGATAATCATGCTATCCCTCGTCTATAGATTGGTGTTTCATGTTGCCAAAATGTTAACCAACATTTGCGCCTAGTATATTCAGGTATTGACAGGATTTGTGACCATAATTATAAAATGACTGGTGATTCTTACCAAAAAATAGCCAAAGGATGGAATAAAATGATGGAAGCTAAGAGTCGGCTAAAGGATTTGGACAGGATTGACCGCAACATTCTTAATGAACTGCAAAAGGATGGCAGGATTTCGAATGTTGAGTTGTCCAAGCGAGTTGGCCTGAGTCCTACACCGTGTCTGGAACGGGTTCGTCGCCTCGAGCGACAAGGTTATATCGAAGGATATGCCGCTATTCTGAACCCTCATTATCTGGACGCATCTCTGCTGGTGTTTGTAGAGATAACCCTCAATCGCGGGGCGCCTGATGTGTTTGAACAGTTCAACAAGGCTGTTCAGGTGCTCGAAGAGATCCAGGAGTGTCATCTGGTTTCCGGTGACTTCGACTATCTGCTCAAGACCCGAGTCAGCGACATGTCGGCTTACCGCCGTCTGTTGGGGGAAACCCTGCTGCGTCTGCCCGGTGTCAATGACACCCGCACCTACGTGGTGATGGAAGAGGTCAAGCAGAGCAGTCGTCTGGTGATCAGCACCCGATAAAGCAGGTTATGCCGTGGTATCTTCTCCATATGAGACACCATGACAGTCAGAAACGAGCGGCCGGTCCGCTCGTTTCTTCTTGTAAAGATAATTGCAAATATGGCCCCGTCCCATCAGGCTCTGGCTGACAATCGATGGGCTTTTCGGGGATACTAGGCCCCCTTATTTCCTGCATTACATGTTTTCAGAAAGGAGCCGGAGTTTGGCCGATAAAAAGCTGTTTACTCCTTTATCAGGTACACAACGGATCTTCGAAGCCGTCTTGATCGCCATCACCCTGATGGCTGCTTATCTTCTGCTTGCCCTGTTGTCCTATCATCCCGCTGATCCCGGCTGGTCCCAGACCTCCTGGCAAGGGGAGGTGAAGAACCTCGCCGGTAGTGCCGGTGCCTGGCTCGCCGACATCACCATGTTTACCTTTGGTGCCTTCTCCTATCTGGTGCCGCCGCTGGTGGTACTGCTGGGCTGGAGTCTGTTCTGGCGTCCGAGCCGTCTGCTTGATGTGGATTACCTCACCCTGGGGGTGCGGATCATCGGCTTTATCCTGACCGTGCTCGGCATGTCGGCCATTGCCAGCATGAACTTCAACGATATGCAGAACTTCTCCGCCGGTGGTCTGGTGGGGGATGTGATCGCTTCTGCAGTGGTGCCGCTGTTTGGCGGCGTCGGGGCCAACCTGATGCTGCTCTGCTTCGTGGCAACCGGCATCACCCTGTTTACCGGCTGGTCCTGGCTCACCATCGTCGAGCAGATCGGCGCGGCCTGTACCGGTTCGGTCAGCGCTGTTTACCACTTCCCGACCACCCTCGGCCGCTGGCTGACCGGTGGCTGGCGTCAACCCCGCAACGAGGGGCCGGATCCCTTGCTGGAAGGCGGGGTAGGGGCCATCGCGTTTGATGATGAGGAAGATGAGCCACACACCAGTTGGACGCGCAAGCCCAAGGCCAAGAATCAGAAGGCTGCCGCCGAAGAGTGGCTGCCGGAACTCGACGACGATACCTTCGAGTTCGACCCACAGTTTGATGATGAAGAGGACGAGCCGGCTCCGGCTGCCAAGCCTAAACGTGCGGTGGCGGCCGCCAATGGTCGCCGCCAGCCGGTACTGGCTGTGGCCGATGACGATGATGAGGACGATCTGGATCTGCCCTGGGCCGAAGGGGACGACGAGGTCGCCGTACCTGTTGCAGTCGCACCGACCAAGCCCAAGCGTCGTCCGCAGTCAACAATGCCGCCGTTACCGAGTATCGAACTGCTGGACAGACCGCCAGCCAAGACTCAGATGATGAGCAAGGATGAGCTGGATCGCATGGGTCGTCTGGTGGAGGCCAAACTTGCCGACTACAACGTGCAGGCCAAGGTGGTGGGTGTCTATCCGGGTCCGGTCATTACCCGTTTTGAACTGGATCTGGCGCCGGGCATGAAGGCGAGCAAGATCACCAACCTCTCGCGCGACCTAGCACGTTCCCTCTCTGCCAGCAGCGTGCGGGTGGTGGAAGTGATCCCGGGTAAAACCTATGTCGGTATCGAGCTGCCCAACCGGGTGCGCCAGACCGTTTACCTGCGTGAAACCCTCGACTGCGATGCTTTCCGCGATAGCCGCAACCCGCTCACCATGGGCCTGGGTCAGGACATCGCCGGCGAGCCGGTGGTGGTGAACCTGGCCAAGATGCCGCACCTGCTGGTGGCCGGTACCACAGGTTCCGGTAAGTCGGTAGGGGTCAACACCATGATCATCTCGATGCTCTACAAGTCATCCCCCGATGATCTGCGCTTTATCATGATCGACCCCAAGATGCTGGAACTCTCCGTCTACGAAGGGATCCCGCACCTGCTGACCGAGGTGGTGACCGACATGAAGGACGCCGCCAACGCCCTGCGCTGGTGCGTGGGCGAGATGGAACGCCGTTACAAGCTGATGTCGGCGGTCGGGGTGCGCAACCTCAAGGGCTACAACGACAAGGTACTGGCTGCCATCGAGGAGGGGGAACCCCTGCTGGATCCGTTGTGGCGCCCGGGTGACTCCATGGACCAGATGCCGCCGGAGCTGGAGAAGCTGCCCCACATCGTGGTGGTGGTGGACGAATTTGCCGACATGATGATGATCGTCGGCAAGAAGGTGGAAGAGCTGATCGCCCGTATCGCCCAGAAGGCGCGGGCCGCCGGTATTCACCTCATTCTGGCGACCCAGCGTCCGTCGGTGGATGTCATCACCGGTCTTATCAAGGCCAACATCCCGACCCGTATTTCGTTCCAGGTGTCGAGCAAGATCGACTCGCGCACCATCATCGATCAGGGCGGCGCCGAATCCCTGCTCGGCATGGGCGACATGCTATATATGCCGGCCGGTACCTCCAACCCGACCCGGGTACACGGTGCGTTCGTCGATGATCACGAAGTGCACAAGGTGGTGGCGGATTGGAAACTGCGCGGCGAGCCGAACTACATCGAAGAGATCCTCTCCGGTGAGTCGGGTGGCGAAGGTGGCAGCGGCGAATATGGCGGTGGTGGCGATGAAGAGCTCGACCCCCTATTCGACGAAGCGGTCGCTTTTGTGGTGGAGTCCCGCCGTGGCTCGACTTCCAGCGTCCAGCGCAAGTTCAAGATTGGTTACAACCGGGCAGCCCGTCTAATCGAGCAGATGGAGAATCAGGGCATCGTCAGCTCACCGGGTGGCAATGGTCAGCGCGACGTGCTGGCACCGCCGCCGGTGCGGGACTAAGCCTCACCGTTTCATACTATCCCTGGCCATGCCCTCCGCGGGCGTGGCCTTTTATCGAGAGCGTCTTTATGAAGAGCGTGATGAAAAAACAACTGTTGATGGGTACCGTGCTGCTGATGGCCAGCAGCCAGGTGTGGGCCGATGCGGCCAGCGATCTCAAACAGAAGCTGGCGGGTGTCAGCCTCTTCTCCGCCAAATTTGCCCAGACCGTCTATGACAGCAAGGGCAAGGAGCTGCAAAAGGCTAGCGGCGACCTGCTAGTGCAGCGGCCAAACCGTTTCAACTGGCACACTACCTCGCCGGACGAGAGCCTGATCGTGGCAGATGGTCAGGATGTCTGGGTCTATGATCCCTTCGTCGAGCAGGTCACTGCCCTCAAGCTGAAAGATGCGGTGCTCAACACCCCCTTTATTCTGATCGCTGGCAATGACGACAAGTTCTGGAAGAACTATGACGTGACTCAGGAGGGGGATGTCTACACCGTCACCAGCCGTAACAAGGATGAGCTGATCGCCTCCTTCCGTGTCACCTTCGACAGACAAGACAACATCAGTCGTTTCGATGTGAAAGAGGCGCAAGGGCAGTGGAGTGAATTCACCCTGAGCAGCTTCAACCGCAAGCCGGTGCTCAAGGGCAACGAATTTGTTTTCAAGATCCCGAAGGGGGTCGAGCTGGACGACCAGCGCTAATGAGCAAGCGGTCGTTGGATTGCTCGCCACTGCGCCAGTCAAAGGTGTGTGGCGTGACGCTGGGTGGTCAATACAGATGAGTAACTTGTCGCTGGATTTCTCGTCGGACTTTCGTCCGTTGGCGGCCCGGATGCGGCCGCAAACCCTCGAGCAGTACATAGGTCAGCAACATATCCTGGGGCCTGACAAGCCCCTGCGCAAAGCGATCCTGGCTGGCCACTGCCACTCCATGATCCTGTGGGGGCCTCCCGGCACCGGCAAGACCACGCTGGCCGAACTGATGGCCCACTACTGCCAGGCCGAGGTCGAGCGACTCTCGGCGGTCACCTCCGGCATCAAGGAGATCCGCGCCGCCATCGACAAGGCCAAGGAGAACAGCTGGCGCGGGGTTCGCACCATTCTGTTTGTGGATGAGGTGCACCGCTTCAACAAGAGCCAGCAGGATGTGTTCCTGCCTCACATCGAAGATGGCACCATCACCTTTATCGGTGCCACCACCGAAAACCCCTCGTTCGAACTCAACAACGCACTGCTCTCCCGGGCCCGGGTCTATCTGCTCAAGCGGCTGGAGGAGAGCGATATTCTCGCCATGCTCGATCAGGCGATGACTGATCCCCGTGGTCTCAATGATCCGGCACTCACCTTCGCCCCCGGCGTCAAAGAGGCGCTGGCCAAGGCGGTGGATGGGGACGGGCGCAAATCCCTCAACTATCTGGAGCTGTTGGCCGACATGGCCGAAACCGACAGCAAAGGGGCGCGGGTGATCGACAGTGGCCTGCTCGCTGCCGTGGTGGGGGAGCACGTGGCCCGCTTCGACAAGGGGGGCGATCACTTCTACGACCTCATCTCCGCGGTGCACAAATCCATTCGCGGCTCGGCGCCGGATGCGGCGCTCTATTGGTACGCCCGCATGGTGAGTGCCGGTTGCGATCCTCTCTATATTGCCCGCCGCTTGCTGGCGATTGCCTCGGAAGATGTGGGCAATGCCGATCCCCGTGCCATGCAGGTCGCCCTGTCAGCCTGGGATTGCTTCCATCGGATCGGGCCGGCGGAAGGGGAGCGGGCCATCGCCCAGGCGATCGTCTATCTCGCCTGCGCCCCGAAAAGCAATGCGGTCTACACCGCCTGGAAGGCGGCGCTTAATGATGCCAAAAACCTCCCTGACTTTGAGGTGCCGGTACACCTGCGCAATGCTCCGACCAAGCTGATGAGCGATCTGGGCTATGGCGCCGAGTATCGCTACGCCCATGACGAGCCGGGCGCCTATGCTGCGGGCGAGCAGTATTTCCCGCCCGAGCTTGCCGGCAAGCAGTACTACCAGCCCACCGATCGTGGCCTTGAAAAGCAGATTGGCCAGAAGCTCGATTACCTCCATGAACTGGACAGGCAAAGTCCGCAGCAACGGGGCAAATAGCCCCTTTGTTACCCCGCATGGCTGAAAATTGGTCAGACGTTTGAATATGCAGGACGGTTTGCGTGCCAAAGTCGGTAAAAACGACACAAATAGTCCCTGTTCGGGCGGGGGGGCGGTCTGCTACACTGCCCGTCTGACCCCGTTTGTCTTGGCCTTGCGCCATCTTCTTGATCTCGAAGGCCTGATAGTTGAGGCCCGATTCTGAAGACGATTGGGGTGCGCCAACCGATGTTAACTTCCGGATCTGTTTCCCAGCCCGTCATGACGACTCAGGCCCAGATCCCATTTTAAAAAAGTAGGTAAACCATGCTGGATCCCAAATATCTGCGCAGCGATATCGAAGAGGCTGCCGCTCGTCTGGCGACACGTGGCTACGTTCTGGACGTAGCGGCTGTCAACGCTCTGGAAGAGAAACGCAAGGATCTGCAGTCCCGTACCCAGGAGCTGCAGGCCGAGCGCAACGCCCGCTCCAAATCCATCGGTGAAGCTGCCCGTCGTGGTGAAGATGTTGCCCCGCTCAAGGCCGAAGTGACCAAAATCAACGACGAGCTGGAAACCAGCAAGGTCGAGCTGGATGCCCTGCTGGCCCAGCTGAAAGCCATTGCCGACGCCATCCCCAACCTGCCGAGCGAGACCACACCGGTGGGCCGTGACGAGAACGACAACGTGGAAGTGCGCCGCTGGGGTACCCCGCGTGAATTCAGCTTCCCGGTACGCGATCACATCGACCTGGGCGAAGCGGCCAAGGGCGTTGACTTCAAGAATGGCGTCAAACTCTCCGGTACCCGTTTTGTGGTGATGAAGGGTCAGATTGCCCGTCTGCACCGTGCCCTGGCTCAGTTCATGCTGGATCTGCACACCCAGCAGCACGGTTACACCGAGTGCTACGTGCCCTATCTGGTGAACCCGGACAGCCTCTATGGCACCGGTCAGTTGCCGAAATTTGCTCAGGACCTGTTCAATACCGGTATCGAAGGTGAAGGGGAAGAAGAGGGCAAGGTACGCAAGTTCTCCCTGATCCCGACCTCCGAAGTGCCGCTCACCAACATGGCCCGTGACGAGATCTTTGACGCGCAAGAGCTGCCGATCAAGATGACCGCCCACAGCCCCTGCTTCCGCTCTGAAGCCGGTTCCTACGGTCGTGATACCCGTGGCCTCATCCGTATGCACCAGTTCGACAAGGTTGAAATGGTTCAGCTGGTTCACCCGGAGAAATCCTGGGATGCGCTGGAGGAGATGGTGGGTCACGCCGAGAAGGTGCTGCAACTGCTGGAGCTGCCGTATCGCGTGATGGCGCTCTCTACTGGTGACATGGGCTTCTGCGCTTCCAAGACCTACGATCTGGAAGTGTGGCTGCCGGCCCAGAACACCTATCGCGAGATCTCCTCTGTCTCCAACTGCACCGACTTCCAGGCGCGCCGTATGCAGGCTCGCGTGCGCATCGACGGCAAGCCGCAGCTGCTGCACACCCTGAACGGCTCCGGTCTGGCGGTGGGTCGTACCCTGGTTGCCGTGATGGAGAACTACCAGCAGGAAGATGGCCGCATCGCCATCCCGGCTGCGTTGCAATCCTACATGGGTGGCCTGACCCACATCGGGTAAGCTCACGCCGCTGACCACAACGCCATGGCATTGCCATGGCGTTGTGCATTCTGGCGCCGATCAACCGTTTTAGTGCTGAAAAAATGCGGCTTTTCGGCGTCGCTTTGAACAGTTAACACATTTTTATCAAGCAATGCGCAATCGTTTTTGTTAGACTGCGCCGCAATTTCGCAGGACATCTTTTTCTATGGTCTGGATTGATTACGCCATCATCGGCATCGTCGGTTTCTCTGCTCTCATCAGCCTGGTGCGCGGCTTCGTCAAGGAGGCCATGTCTCTTGTCACCTGGTTCGTCGCCTTCTTTATTGCCAGCCATTTCTATCCCGATCTCGCCGTCTATTTCACCTCCTTCTCCGACGCGCTGGTTCGCAACGGTCTGGCCATCGCGGCGCTGTTTGTGGCGACCCTGATCCTCGGCAGCGTGGTCAACTATGTGGTGGGCCTGTTGGTGGACAAGACGGGTCTCTCCGGTACCGATCGGGTGCTGGGGGTCTGCTTCGGTGCAATTCGCGGGGTGCTGATCGTCAGTGCCCTGCTTTTTTTCATGGATACCTTCACCAGCCTCTCCCAGAGCGACTGGTGGGTGGCGTCCAAGCTGGTGCCGGAGTTCAAGCCGGTGATCCAGTGGTTTTTCGGGTTCATGTTGAACTCATCCAGTTTTCTTAAACAGGTATAGTGACTTCGAGGTAGCAAAGACATGTGTGGTATTGTCGGTATAGTTGGCACCACCCCCGTCAATCAGGCCCTCTACGACGCCTTGACGGTGTTGCAGCACAGGGGACAGGATGCCGCCGGGATCGTGACCATTGATAGTGGAAACTTCCGGCAACGCAAGGCCAATGGCCTGGTGAAGGACGTGTTTGAAGTGCGCCACATGCAGCGTCTGCAAGGGAACATCGGCATAGGTCATGTCAGATACCCCACTGCAGGCAGCTCAAGTGCCGCTGAAGCCCAACCTTTTTATGTGAACTCGCCCTACGGCATGGTGCTGGCCCATAACGGCAACCTCACCAACGCCAAGGAGCTCAAGGAGCAGCAGTTCAAGGTCGCCCGTCGTCACATCAACACCACCTCCGATTCGGAAGTGTTGCTGAACGTGCTGGCCCACGAGCTGGATCGCTGTGACAAGATGGCCCTGCGTCCCGAAGATATCTTCGCCGCGGTGCGTAGAACCCATCAGCAGATCCGCGGTGCTTATGCGGTGGTCTCGCTGGTGATTGGCCATGGTCTCATCGGTTTTCGCGATCCCAACGGCATTCGCCCGCTGATCCTCGGTCGTCGTCAGGACGAGCAGGGCCAGGTGGAGTACATGCTCGCCTCCGAGAGCGTGGCGCTCGATGCCATCGGTTTCGAGACTGTGCGGGATATTGCGCCGGGTGAAGCCATCTACATCACCGAGCAGGGCCAGCTCTTCTCCGAGCAGTGTGCGGAGAATCCGCAGATGAGCTCCTGCATCTTCGAATACGTCTACTTCGCTCGTCCCGATTCGTGCATCGACAAGGTCTCGGTCTACGCCGCCCGCCTCAACATGGGTCGCAAGCTGGGTCAGAAGATTGCCCGTGAGTGGGAAGATCTCGACGTCGATGTGGTTATCCCCATCCCCGAGACCTCCTGTGACGTGGCGCTGGAGATCGCCCATACCTTGGATCTGCCATACCGTCAGGGCTTCGTGAAGAACCGCTACATCGGTCGTACCTTCATCATGCCGGGCCAGACCCAGCGCAAGAAGTCGGTGCGTCGCAAACTCAACGCCATCAGCTCCGAATTCAAGGGCAAGAAGGTGTTGCTGGTGGACGATTCCATCGTGCGTGGTACCACCTCCGAGCAGATCATCCAGATGGCCCGTGAAGCAGGAGCCGCCAAGGTCTACTTCGCCTCGGCGGCGCCGGAAATTCGTTTCCCCAACGTTTATGGCATCGATATGCCCACCGCCAACGAGCTGATCGCCCACGGCCGCGAAGTGGAAGAAGTGTGCAAGCTGATTGGCGCTGACGGTCTGATTTTCCAGGATCTGGAAGATCTGGAAGCCGCTGTGCGGGAGATCAACCCGGATCTGCGTCACTTCGAGACCTCGGTCTTCAATGGCCACTACGTCACCTCCGACGTGGACCAGTCCTATCTGGATCACCTCAACGCCCTGCGCAACGATGACACCAAAGCGGTGCGTGAGTGGCAGGAAGGCACCAGCAATCTGGAAATTTTTAACGAAGGCAGTTAAACGTTTGCGGTTTTGCCGGATGGGATAGCGAGATGGGGGCCTTTGGCCCCCATAGTCGTTTCTACCTAACACGGGCAGAAGGGGGAGGAGATATCTGTTTGAAAAACATCCGTTTATCTTGCCGGATATGGGCATGGCCAGCGGGATCCGCTAGCATAGGCGGCAACATATATGACCGATACGCTTTTAAGAGACGAGAGTTCAGATGGATGATCTGCTAGCCCCAGTGCGCCAGTTTTTGCAGTGCGAGACCCCGGATGAGTGGGTGGAGATGGCGCGGGATCCGGCCCGTTTGCCGACCCTGCTTATCGATCACGCCAACTGCGAGACCAAGGCCGCGCTCACCGCCCACAGTCTGGTGCGCCGCTACTGCCTGCCCAAGGGCAAGCGCCATCTGCTGCCCAAGCTGGAGTTCTATCGCGAGCTGGATGCCATTCCGGAGAAGGCCGAGATCCTGGGCAAACGCAGCATGGGGGAGTCTGATCGCACCGTCTTTGCCGAGCTGGAGCGCAATCCGCTGCTGTTTCCCATGGTGCGGCTCATTCAGGAGGAGCTGCATCACTTCGAGCAGGTGCTGGAGATCATGCAGGCTCGCGGCATCGAATACGGGCCGGTGACGGCCTCCCGCTATGCCCGCCAGTTGATGCAGCATGTGCGCACCCATGAACCGGCCACCATAGTCGACAAGATGATCATCGGCGCCTACATCGAGGCCCGCTCCTGCGAGCGCTTTGCCAAACTGGCGCCCCATCTGGATGAAGAGCTGAGTCGCTTCTACGTCTCCTTGCTGCGCTCCGAAGCGCGTCACTATCAGGATTACCTCATGCTGGCCGAACAGTACGCAGGGGAGGATATCAGCGAGCGGGTGGCCTTCTTTGGCAAGCTGGAAGCCGAGCTAATCTGCTCGCCGGATCCGCAGTTCCGGTTCCATAGCGGCCTGCCTGTCACATCTGACAGTTGTTGACGCACTGGGGGCAAACTACTATTGCCCTGTTCCTACTACGAGCGACAAGTAGTTACTTTTGAGCGCAATTCCCGGCCCTGAGCCGGGATCTTTTTTTCTGTCGTGCGTCCTTCCTGCTTTTGGCGCTCTATGCTGAATCCCTGGCTATTTTTGCGTCTTCCCCTTGCGATGAAATCCTGTTCGATCAGCCGGTTATTGTGGTGATAAAGTGCTCATTCAGGTGGCTCACCCTTGTAGAAACGGGCGAAACCGTGTACTTTTTTGCCTTCGCAAGATTTGAATAACCAATCAATAGGAGCGTGTATGCGCATTGTTCTGTTGGGGGCTCCGGGCGCCGGCAAAGGTACCCAGGCTCAGTTCATCATGGAAAAACACGGTATTCCCCAGATCTCCACCGGCGACATGCTGCGTGCGGCGATCAAAGCGGGCACCGAGCTCGGTCTGAAAGCCAAAGCTGTGATGGACGCAGGTCAGCTGGTCTCTGACGACATCATCATCGGTCTGGTCAAAGAGCGCATCGCTCAGCCGGACTGCGCCAAAGGCTTCCTGTTGGACGGTTTCCCGCGCACCATTCCCCAGGCGCAAGCCATGAAGGACGCCGGTGTCGTGGTTGATTTCGTGCTGGAGTTCGATGTGCCGGACGAAGAGATCGTCAAGCGCATGAGCGGCCGTCGCGTTCACTCCGGCTCCGGCCGTACCTACCACGTGGTGTTCAACCCGCCGAAAGTGGAAGGCAAGGATGACGTGACCGGTGAAGATCTGGTGATCCGCGCCGACGACGAAGAGACCACTGTACGCAAGCGTCTGGATGTATATCATCAGCAGACCGCGCCGCTGATCGGTTTCTACGGCAAAGAGGCGGAAGCGGGCCACACCCGTTACGTCAAGATCGACGGCACCCAGCCGGTTGATCTGGTCAGCAAGCAGCTTGCCACCATTCTGGGCTGATCTTTGCTGCCGGCACTGTTTCCCGTGCCATCAGATAAATAAAGAGAAGGGCCCTGTCGGGCCCTTTTTGCATAATGACAGATAGACAGGAAGCCAACGTGACCACGAAAACCGGAATATTGCTGGTCAATCTGGGTACCCCAGCCGCACCGACCACCGCTGCCGTCAAAGCGTTCCTCAGCCAGTTCCTGCACGATCCCCGTGTGGTGGACCTGCCCCGTTACCTCTGGTGCCCGCTGCTCCACTTCATCATCTTGCCGACGCGCTCTCCCAAAGTGGCCAAGCTCTATCAGCAGGTGTGGACCGAGCAGGGCTCGCCGCTGATGGTGATAAGCAAGCAGCAGCGCGCCGCACTGGAGCAGGAGCTCAAGCGGGAGGGGGTCGAGGTGCCGGTGGAGCTGGCGATGACCTATGGTTCCCCGTCAGTGAATGATGGCTGGCAGGCGCTCAAGGCCAAAGGGGTCAACCGGGTGATCCTGTTGCCGCTCTATCCGCAATATTCGGTCAGTACCACCGCCTCGGTCTTCGATGCCTGGGGCAAGGCGATGAAGAGAGAACGCAATCTGCCGGTGGTACGGCTCATTCGTGATTATCACGCCCATCCCGAATACATTCAGGCGCTGACCATGAGCGTGCGCCGTCACTGGGAGCTGCACGGTCAGGGTGATCACCTGCTGATGTCGTTCCACGGCATTCCCGAGCGCTACGAGCAGGAGGGCGATCCCTACGGTCATCAGTGCCGCCATACCGCATCTCTGTTGGCCGATGCGCTCGGGCTGGAGGCGGGGCAGTGGACCGCCAGTTTCCAGTCGCGCTTTGGCAAGGAGGAGTGGCTCAAGCCCTATACCGATGAGACGGTGGGCGGCATGCCTGCCCGAGGCATCAAGCGACTCGATGTGATCTGCCCCGCCTTTGCGGCCGACTGCCTCGAAACCCTTGAGGAAATTCAGGTACAGAATCGGGAGATCTTCATGGAGGGCGGTGGCGAGCGGTTTGAATATATTCCGGCCCTCAACAGCGATCAGGCCCATATCCGGATGATGGTCTCGCTCATCTGCCGCGAATTGGCATGAGTGACCGGCCGTCAGTCAAACAAGGAGTCGAGTCATGGTACATATCACGCTGATCTACGCAGGCCTGCTTGGGCTGCTGTTTCTGGGGCTCTCCTTCTGGGTGGTCAAACGCCGCGCCCAGTTCGGGGTGATGATAGGGCAGGGGGAGGCCCCCGAACTGCTGGCGGCGATCCGGGCCCACGGCAATTTTGCCGAGTATGTGCCGCTGACCCTGCTGCTGATGGCGCTGTGCGAGTTCTCCGGTGCCGGTGTGCTCTGGCTGCATGCCGGTGGTGCCATGCTACTGGTTGGCCGCATCCTGCATGCCATTGGCATCCAGATCCCCAAAGCCCCCAATGTGCCCCGTTTTCTGGGCACCTTGCTGTTCTGGCTCGCCCTCGGCCTCTTCTCGGTACTGGCACTGTTGCAGGGCATGGCGGCCGCTTGAAAACAGGCGCTTTTTTATGCTAGGGAACCACCCTGGGTTGGGTGGTTTTTTTATGGTGAAAAGGCAAACGTTTTTCCTTGCGAGCCTTGTCTATACTGACTCCATTATTTAAACAGGGCGACTTTTCGGGGTGGCGGATTGTGTTAAAATCCCGCCCCTCTTTCCCCCAGAGCACAGAACATTGCCATGAAATTTCCCGGTCAGCGCAAGTCCAAACACTACTTCCCTGTCGACAGACGCGATCCCCTGGTTCCGCAAAATCCCCTGTTAACCGAGCTGGGCAAAGCCTACGTCGTCGGGATTGACCAGACCTTGGTTGATATTGAAGCCCATGTGGATGAAGACTTTCTGACCCGTTATGGTCTGAGCAAGGGGCACTCCGTCGTCATCAACGACGACGTGGCAGAACGCATTTATGACGAGCTCAAGGCCAACAACATGGTGGTGAGCGAGTTTGCCGGTGGCACCATTGGCAACACGGTACACAACTACTCGGTGCTGGCCGACTCCCACTCCATCCTGCTGGGTGTGATGAGTCAGGACATTCGCATCGGCTGCTACGCCTACCGTTATCTGTGCAACACCTCTTCCCGTGTCAATCTGGACTATCTGCAGCCGGTTGATGGACCCATCGGCCGTTGCTTCACCTTCATCACCGAGTGCGGCGAGCGCAGCTTCGGCATCAACGCCGGCAAGATGAACCAGCTGGATGTGCAGCACATTCCGGAGGATGTGATCAAGGGGGCGTCTGCCCTGGTGATCACCGCCTATCTGGTGCGTGGTGACGATGGTGACCCGATGAAAGAGGCGGCCATGACCGCGGTGCGTTATGCCCGTGAGGCCGGTATTCCCGTGGTGCTGACCCTGGGCACCCGTTTCGTCATCGACGAAAACCCCCAGTGGTGGCGCGACTTCATTGCCGAGAACGTGACTGTACTGGCGATGAACGAAGACGAAGGTGAAGCCCTGACCGGTATCGCTGATCCGCTCGGTGCTGCCGACAAGGCGCTGGATTGGGCCGACATGGTGCTCTGTACTGCTGGCCCCATCGGCCTTTACATGGCGAGCTACACCGACGAGGACTACAAGCGCGAGACCACTCATACCCTGTTGCCGGGCGTTATCCCCGAGTTCAACATGTATGAGTTCAGCCGCCCAATGGCCCGTGCCAAGTGCCGTAAACCGGCCCGCATCTACTCCCACATCTCCCCGTACATGGGTGGCCCGGAGAAGATCAAGAACACCAACGGGGCAGGGGATGGCGCCCTTTCCGCCGTGCTGCACGACATGGTGGCCAACTCCTATCACCGGATGAATGTGCCCAACTCCGCCAAGCACATCTCCGAGTTCCTGACCTACTCCTCACTGGCCCAGGTGTGCAAATACGCCAACCGCGTCAGCTACGAGGTGTTGGCCCAGAGCAGCCCACGTCTCTCCCGCGGTTTGCCGGAGAAAGAGGACAGCCTGGAAGAGGTTTACTGGGAGCGTTGATCTCCTGAATCTGCAAGACGCCTCCATCGGGAGGCGTTTTTGCAGGCAAATGGGGGTTATCCCGGCTTTTTTCCCGGAATAACCCCAATATGCTTGAGTCCATGTCACTTTTACGACACCATTTGGCAATCGTATTGTCGCCCGACAATGCCGCAGCACCCGAAAGAAAGAGAGAATCCCATGAGCATGCTTAACGACAACCTTGACGCCAATTTCCAACTGTTTATCGAACAAGTCCGCGAGTCGGGTCAGGTGTGGGGTCTGCGCTATGGGGAAGACTGGGTCGTCTGCCGCTCCGCCGAATTTGAAGATGCCGACGTGATGCCGCTCTGGTCTGCCGAAGAGGACGCTCGTCTGCACTGTGTTGACGAGTGGGCCGATTACGAGCCGGAAGTGATCGATCTGGAAGAGTTTCTCGATATCTGGATCAACGATCTGGATGAAGACGATGTGCTGGTTGGCCCGAACTGGAACGCCGATCTGGAAGGTCAGGAGCTCGAACCCATCGAGCTGGCCAAGGCACTGGTTGAACTGGACGCCTGAAAGCGCCTCCATTGATGGCCTGAACGCACAGGCCATCGGGACAAAGACCGGCATCCGTGAGGGTGCCGGTCTTTTTTATGGTCGAATGGCCCGATTGATGAGTTAAAAGCCGATTTGCCTTTGCACCTGTCAGGGGGATGGTCCATCATCAACCTTTTGCCAAGGGAGGAGCGCCATGTTTGTATTCGACGTAACGGGAGCTGCGGGTGAGAAGGCCAGCATTCGGGTGCAGGCGCTGGATTGGGCGCAAGCCGGACCAGTGACCTTCCAGTGCGATGATGATCAGCTGGCGGTCGTGCTCCTGAGCGGTTGTCGTTGCGATGCGGTGGGCTTTTTCAACCTGTTGGCGGGGTGCAAACCGCTCTATATCGAGCAGTGGCTCAGCTATCTGCAAGAGAGCGGTCGCATTGGCAAGTGGAGTCACCAGACCGAGAGTCCCGCCGATGGGGACTATCTGGCCAGAGCCGGTCTGGAGCACGATGAACTCAATTCCCTGCTTGGCCAGGTCTATCAGGTGGCGGGGTTCAATCGCCTGCAAATCAACCGTTACCTCAAGAACCGCCACAACCCCACCACACTGGCGACCCGTTACGATCAGAAAGAGCTGGAACGCTATCGCCAGCTCAATGACATCATTCTGACCCTTTTGAAGCTGAAGCATCCTCAGTAAAGAGCCCCAGCTGGCTGATATCCGGTCGCAGCGGTTGCGGCCGGGCGATCAGATAGCCCTGCAAGCCATCGACGTACATCCCCTGCAGCAGCTGTTTCTGGCCAAGCTGTTCTACCCCCTCTGCAATCACCTGACACCCCATCCGATGTGATACATCGACGATCATCCGCACGAACTGCTGGTTGGTCTGATCCTGCTCCAGTCCGGTGATCAGGGCAGGGTCCAGCTTGATGTAGTCGGGCTTGAGCTCGCGAAACAGGGTAAAGGAGCCGATCCCTTTGCCGAAATTGGCGATCGCCGAGCGGCTGCCGTTGCGGCGCAGCAGTTCAAACACCCGCTTGGCGCCGGTCAGGTTGCGCTCCAGATGCTCTTCATCCAGTTCGAACACCAGATTGGCGCTGGTATTGGGATCCTTGAGCAGCTGGCGGTCAAGCCAGATCAGGAAGGCGCTGTTTTGCAGCAGGTTGGGGGAGAGGTTGATACCCCAGCGACTCTGGTTGGCACCAAAGGCCCGGTATTGGCGCATGATATGGGTAATGACCAACTGCTCCAGCCGCATCACCATATCCAGGCGCTGGGCCATGGCAAACAGGGTGTCGGTGGGCAGGGCGGTGCCGTCATTGCCGCTGAAGCGGGTGTAGATCTCGTTGTAGGCCAGCATGCTGCGGTGCAGGGGCTGGATCGGCTGGTAGGTAAAGCTGAGGCGCTCCTGTGCCAGCACTTCGGTCAGCACGTCGCGCCAGTGGTGTTGCCCCTGCAGCTCGGAGGCGCTGTCATCTTGCTGGATGGCCCAGCCGTTGATGGTTTCTGTCTGGGCGCGAGCCAGCGCCAGATCCGCTCTGGCCAGCACAGCTTCGATTTTCTGGCCGCTGCTGAGCTTGGTCAGCCCAGAGTAACCGGTACTCTCCAGCTCATGCTGATCCTGATAGTGATCGAAGGCCACCTTCAAATCCTGCCCCAGCAGATGGGGAGGAATATTGGCCACCGGTTGCACCAGCACGGCGAAATCAGCCCCCGAAATGCGGTAGACCTGATTGCCCGGGAAACGGCTTACCACCCGCTTGATGAGGGCGGCCATGTCCTTGATGTAGGCATCACCAGACTGGAAGCCGCGCTGGGCGTTGATCTTGCCAAGCTCGGTGGCACGGATCAGCACCAGGGTCGCGGTCTGAGTGTCCTGATCCCGTTGCAGCAGCTCGGTCATGTCGCGGCGAAATGCGTGGCGGTTGAGAAGCTGGGTCAGCTCGTCGGTGGTGGCCAGGTTGTTGAGCTCGGTCAGCTGGCGATGGGCGCTCTGCTCGGCGCTTTCGAACTGCTCCAGCAGCTGTTGCAGCACCTCCTGAGAGGCCGGCTCATCGAGTTGTGAGGGATCCCTCCCTCTGATCGCCTTGACCCAGGTGAGCTCCTGATGCTGGAGCATGCCATCCATGGTGCGGATGGCCAGCATCAACAGCAGGATCATGCCAAGCAGTGTGGTGGCCAGAATAATGGCCAATGTGAGCGGTGTGCTCTGAAGGGCCAACCAAACTGCTTGCAGGAGCAGCAGGGGTATGGTCACTATGGTGGCGATCAGAAAGAGGGTACGTCCGAGCTTGTGAACCATCTTGTCATCCTTGAAGTGGCTGCTTTGTGGGGGAATTTTAACCAAGCTGGCGGAGCAAAGCATGCTATTCCTCGCAACTCGGTGAAAAGGGTCAATTGAGATCGGTTAAATGTGAGTGAAACCACTTTCACAGGTGCCGAAACAGGCGAAGATGAGTTGAAAATAGATCAAACAAGGCAGAGGTAAATCATGTTGTTAGAGCCCGAAAATAGTGCCAAAGCACGACAATTATTGAACCAGAGTATGGCACTGGTGCTGGCGGGTGGACGTGGTAGTCGCCTGAAGCAGTTGACTGACAACCGTGCCAAGCCTGCCGTCCATTTCGGTGGCAAATTCCGGATCATTGATTTTGTGCTCTCCAACTGTATCAACTCGGGGATCCGCCGCGTTGGTGTAGTCACCCAATACAAATCTCACAGCCTGCTGCGTCACCTGCAATCGGGCTGGTCCTTCCTGCGTTACCAGATGAACGAATTCATCGACCTGCTCCCTGCCCAGCAACGGGTGGACGAGGTGCACTGGTATCGCGGCACCGCCGATGCCATCTATCAGAACGTCGATATCATCCGTGACTATGGTCCCAAATACCTGGTGGTGCTGGCGGGGGATCACATCTACAAGATGGATTACGCCGCCATGCTGCTCGACCATGTACGCCTTGGCGCCAAGGTGACGGTCGCCTGTATCGAGGTGCCGCGGGCCGAGGCATCCGCCTTCGGGATCATGGATATCGACGAGCAGCGCAAGATCCGCGCCTTCGTCGAAAAACCGGCCAATCCGCCCGCCATGCCGGGTTGTGAAGATCGCTCGCTGGCCTCCATGGGGATCTATATCTTCGAGGCGGAGTACCTCTACCAGTTGCTGGAGGAGGATATTCATAATCAGGACTCCAAACACGACTTCGGGATGGATGTGATCCCCCGCATCGTGGAGGAGGGGATGGCATTTGCTCACCCCTTCAACATGTCCTGTGTCGGGGCGCGTGAGGGGCAAAAGCCCTACTGGCGTGATGTAGGTACGCTGGACTCCTTCTGGGAAGCGAACATGGATCTCGCCTCCGTGTTGCCCGAACTCGACATCTACGATCAGAACTGGCCCATCTGGACCAGCCAGACCCTGACGCCACCGGCCAAGTTCGTGCAGGATCGCAATGGTCAGCATGGCATGACCATCAACTCCATGTTTTCGGGCGGTACCATCGTCAGCGGGTCGTTCGTGCTTAACTCGGTGCTCTTTACCAATGTGCGGGTGCACTCCTTCTGCACCCTGGATCAGGCCATCATCTTCCCCGGGGTCGAGATTGGCGCCGGTTGCCGTCTGCGCCGTGTGGTGGTGGACAAGGGATGTGTGCTGCCCGATGGGCTGGTGGTGGGCGAGAATGCCGATGAGGATAGCCGCCGCTTCTACCGCTCCGAGCAGGGGATTGTACTGGTGACCAAGGAGATGCTGGACAAGCTGGTTTGAGGAAGGCCCTTGAAACTGTGTCAGACGCTGTAATGCAAAGGGAGCCAATTTGGCTCCCTTTTTCATGCTGGTGAATGGCGAGGATTACTCGCTAACCACTGCTTTAGCAGCCATCACCATGGCGGTGCCGTGCTTGCCACCGGCAGCGGTCACTTGCGGTACGCCATCTTCATCGGTGTCGCTGCCGGCACCTTCGATGATGTTCTCGCCGGAGTCACCGATCCACTCGGCCATCTGCATGCCACCGTTGACGGTGCCACGGAACCAGCTGACGTACTGACCGGTCAGCTTGGCCAGCTCCAGCTCGGGCGCCTTCTCGGCCCCTTCGTTGCGCAGGTTCAGCATGGCAGAGCGCAGGGCGCCGGAGATGGCAGCCTGGGTCCAGGGAGTGTACTCGCCCTGTTTGCCAGCCAGCCAGGTACCCGCTTTCGCACTGAAATAGGCCTTGTCAGCGGCGATAAACAGCTCGCGCGCGGCGGTGCGGTACTTGGCATCGGAAGTTGCGAGGAACGCCGCGGTCAGGCCGCGGATAGCGGCAAACTGGGCATCAACGGATTGCGCCTTGTCTACCTTGCCACCCAGTGTCAGACCATCGTGTACCAGCCCGTTGTTCCCCTTGAGATTGGCAAGGATGAAGTCGGCCTGTTTACGGATAAGCTCAAGCGCTTGCTGACCCTGCTTGGTCTTGAGGTTCAGCTCGCCATTGTCACCGGCGGCGTAACCGACCGGCAGCGCGTCCTGAGCGCGCTGGAAGATCTGCAGAGCGACCAGTGCGTAAGCGGCGTCAAAGGTGGTGACGTGCTTGCCCTGTTTGCCTGCCTGCCAGCTGTCGACCAGGGTACCAGCCTTGGCATCAAAGTGCAGGGCTGCCAGGTTCTTGAAGGTGAGGTTTGAGAGATTGATCGCCAGCGAGAAGGCATCGCTGCCCGCAACCGCTTTGCCCAGGTCATTGGTCTTGTTGGCAGCCGGTGCGGCGGCAAACGGCGCACCGTCAAACACGGCGTGGAAGGCCGGGTTCTGGTTGGTGTTGGCGCTGCGCTGATCGCTGAAGGCATAGAACTCGGAGAGTGGCCACAGCATCATCCAGGCATCGCGCAGCTGGGCGGAGCCATCCACTACCTCCAGCTTGCCGATGGCACCGGCATCGTTATTGCTGGTTTCGGTCACTTTCACCTGATGGGGGAAGTAGACAATGCCTTTGGCCGGATCGTACTGCGGGGTGATCTTGGCGCCCAGTTGCTTGCCATCGAAGCCGAGCTGGTTTTGCATGATGGCCAGCTTGTCGATGGACTGCTCAGTCAGCATCATGCCGTTGAAGCCATCGGCGGCAGAGACGCCCAGCTTGTGCTTGCCATCCTGATCCATGGTGGCGGAGGCGGCTTCTACCTCTTCATCGGTCTCGGCCACGTGCATGCCGCCGAGGAAGTCTTGCGACCACATCACCTCTTTGAGCAGGATACCGCCCACCGCAGCGGGCACCAGCAGGTTGTCGCTGCCGCTCCAGCGCAGGGTGCTGTAGTCACGGAAGTAGGCGGGTACCTGGGTCTTGACGGTTTTCTCGGTCCCTTTGGCGGTCTTGATGGTGATCTGGTCGCCATTGACCGGGGTGGCGTTGACGGCCTTGGCAAACTCCGGATTGGCGGAGGCGTAGGGCAGGGAGAGGGGATACATGCCCTGCGGCACTTCATCAGCCGGGAAGCCAACGGCATCGGCCATGGCCAGTACCCGTTGCCCCAGAGAGGCCATGGTGCCACCACGGGTCAGGTTTTGCGGCCCGTTCACCAGATGCGGACCCATGCCGGATTGGTAGTTGAGGGCGTACATCGCCTCTTCGGAGTATTCGTAGGATTCGATACCGGCAGCGAAGTCGAACGGGGTCGGCTCATCGGCACGGTTGGCATCCAGCACATCCAGATCCAGCCCCAGCGCTTCGGCCAGCGGTTCACCGGAGAGCTCGAATTCGGTATAGGCCAGCATGTTGGCGGCGGTATTGAATGTCTTGTCTTCGACTTTGACGGCAGCGTGTGCGGCGCCGCTGATCAGTGCGCAGGCGATCGCCTGAACCAGTACGGTTTTTCTCATGTTCCTTCTCACCATTGGTTTTATTATTGACGCTTCTCATGACGAATCTAAATGAGAATGGTCTGCATTATGCTGTGTTGGTGGGGACTTGAGAAGTAAAAAACCGTCCCGATCGGCTGCACGTTAAACCGGATGTGCGCTGTCGAAGAGGGCGGTTATCTGTTTATTGCGATGAAAGTGTCAATGCGGCTGCGATCAGAGCAGCTTGAACGGGATCACCAGACGGCCTGGCTCCACCTTGAGGGCTTCGACCTTCTCCTTGATCCTGGCTTCGTTCTTGCGGCTGCTGTCGAGGCGATAGACCGGGGTCTGCGACAGGAACAGGGAGAGCGACTGATTGAAGGTGGGCAGCAGCGGGGTGAGGGCGGCCCCGATATCGGCCGGCTCGGTCTTGACCGAGACCAGCTCAAGGTCGCGCAGATAGATGGCGCCCTGATCGGCCACATAGTCCGGGCGGGCACTCAGGGCAAAGCGGATCTTCATCTGCTGGCTGCCAAGGGGACTGCTCACCTGCAGGTCGCCAGCGGCGTCCAGCTCGATGCGATCTGCTTGCTTGCGGCCGATACGGCTCTGCATCTCATCCAGACGGATCTTGCTCGACATGATGCCGGGGATCCCCAGCTGTTTTTCAAAAGAGACCTGATCCTTGAGGTACTGGTTGATTTCGGCCTCGCTGACGTTGTACTGGGTCAGGGAGCAGGCCCCCAGCAGCAGGGCGAGGGGGAGTAACAACAGCTGTTTCAACATGATGGATTCCGCTTGGGCAACTATGATGGCGCTATCTTACGCGATAAAGGGCGTGGAATGAGAGCCTCATACCGTGGGAAATCACGGAGTTGCTGCATTCCCGATTGTTTTTTGGCAACCGCCGGGTTCATCATCGACGGGTGAACGGAATAGGGCTGAGCTGTTGGCTGTGGGCGGGGTCTACACCTGAGCAGAGAGAAGAGAACAGAGTGCGAGAAGAGCACAGAGAACGAGGAGAGCATAATGGTTCGGATGGGCAAGGTTGGCCGCAGGGCGCTGCTGTGGCTTGGCTGCATGATGGGACTCTGGAGCCCGTCGCTGTGGGCCGAGGTGAAAGTGATCCCGGTCTTCGAGGTGCAGGCAGCGGTGCAGACCCTCAAGGAGATCTATCCCCAGCTTGGGGTGAGTGCCATGGGTAATCAGTTGGTGCTGAGCGGGACGCCAGCCCAGCTGCAGGAGGCCGAAGCCACGCTGGCGCAGATCAACCAGCCGCCCCAGAGTCTGCTTATCGAGTGGCGGGTGGATGGTGCCGCCAGCGGTCAGCAACTGGGGGGCTCAATCAGTCGCGACGAGGCCAAGCGGCAGTGGCTGCTCGATGGCAACGCCCGGCAGTACCAGCGCAGCCAGAACGACAGCTGGCAGGTGCGCGGGCTGTCGGGCCGTCCCGTGCTGCTGCAGATGGGCTCCTATCAGCCGGTCACCTTCTATCAGTGGAACGGGGGCGCCGTGGTGGGGATGATGCCGCTGGTGAACGGCCTCTATGCCACGGCCACCTTGATTGGCGATCGGGTGCAGATTGCGCTCAGCAGCGAACAGGCGCGGCTGGATCAGGGCACCATCAATCGTGGGCAGAGTGCCACCGAGGTGAGCGGGGCCCCGGGCCAGTGGCTGACGGTGGGGGAGCTCTCGACCAGCTCAGCGGATCAGGGGAGTAGCCTCGGCACCCAGCTACAGGGGGGGCGAGGCAGCCAGAGCGAGCGCCAGACCCTGCAGATCCGGGTCACTCGTCAATAGGTATCAGCCCCGTCAGTGGGGCTGATCTGCTGCATATTCCCGTAGTTGGCGACTGCGCAGCAGATACCAGAGCGCCCAGAGGCTGGCGACCAGCACCAGTGCGGTGGGCCAGCTGAACGACCACTTCTGCAGATTGAGGCTGTGCAACTGCATCAACAGGCCGCTGACGGCAGAGCAGAGCAGCAGCAGCGGGCTGTGGCGCCGGAGTCTGGCGCGAATGCTTTGGGTCTGCTGATAGGTGCCCCCGCAGGCGAGCAACGCCAGCATGGCGGGTACGTCGGTCAGCAGGCTGATGTAGAGGGTGATCTTGTCCGGATAAAAGAGGGTCAGGATCTCGCTGCCGCTCTCGCGGGTCACTCCTGCCATCAGAAAGAGCCAGACCGAGCGGGTCAGCAACAGGGCGATGGGCCAGAACCAGAGGGGCGGGCGCAACTGGCCGTGATCGTCATATCGGTGTTCGGGGTAGAGGGTCATGGTTGCCCGTTATCCACTTGAATTGAGTGATGGAAGGGATATGGGGCGACGAAGCGCCCTTTGCAAGGCGTTGGGCGTGGCGCAAATTAATCGGGGGGCCATGCCCCCCAATCGGTTTCTTCAGATATCGCAGCGCGCGTCGGCGGCGTTACAGCCAGCCTTTGCGCTTGAAGAAGAGGCCGGTGCCGAGCGATGACATCACCATCAGCACCAGTGACATGGGATAACCATACTCCCAGGCGAGCTCCGGCATGCGGCCGAAGTTCATGCCGTAGATACTGGCGATCAGGGTCGGCGGCAGGAAGATGACCGCGGCCACCGAGAAGATCTTGATCACCTTGTTCTGCTCCAGATTGGTCACCCCCATGGAGGCCTCCAGCTGGAAGTTGATCTTGTCGAACAGGAACTGGGTGTGGGGCAAGAGAGACTCCACGTCGTGCAGCATCTCGTCGATCCACTTGTTCTGCTCAAGGCTCATGCGCTGGCGCAGGCTGCGCTTGAGGAAACGCAGGGCGCGGCGGGTATCGTGCAGAGAGAGACGGATCTGGCCGTTGGCCTCTTCCTGTGCCATCAACTCTTTCAGCATGGGGTTGATCTGATCCGGCTCGAAGATCTGATCGGCGGTGTTTTCCAAGGTCTTGTAACCATCCTCGATAAGGTCGGAGAGGTACTCCACCTTGAGGTTCTGCACCTCCAGCAGGATGTCGAGGGCATCCTCCACCTCCAGCCGATCCTGGCGCATATAGTGACGCAGCAGGCGCACCAGCCCGATGTCATCTTCACGAATGCTGATCAGCAGGTTGTTGCGCAGGGTAAAGGAGACGTGGACACCCTTGGTGTCACGACCGATCCGCTGGGGAAACAGGGAGTGAATGTGCAGACCATCGGTATCCCAGTAAAAACGGGCGGATGCTTCGATGTCGTCGAGCTCTTCCTTGTCGGGGACCTCTTCCAGGAACAGGCCCGTCAACCATTCTCGCTCTGCCGTGTCCGGCTTGTAGGCATCCAGCCAGACCGTGTTGTCAGGTACTATGTCGTCAGGCCCGAGCGTGACTATATCCAGCACCTTGTTGTTGAGAATGTAGGCGGTGATCATCTGTCCCCCCTTAAAAAGTCATGGGTAATCAGGGATGGTTGCACAGGTCATGCGGCCTTAGATCGCTGCAGAAGGCGATCCCGTGGATAAGCAGATCGGGCCGATGGAAAACCTGAATGCGGCGAACTATACAGGGGCGGGCCGCGCTTGTCAGGGGCTATTCATCAGGGATTCAGCTTGTTTGTTCAAAAAAACAGCGAGGTCGGATCACCTGAGCGGCTATGCGGGGTAGAACCCAGCCTTTGGCTGGAGGAGGGCTAGCTGGGGCTGCTTGTTGCCGCTGCCCCGCTTCATCACATATTCGGATAATTGGGCCCGGAGCCCCCCTGTGGCGGCGTCCAGATAATGTTTTGACTGGGGTCCTTGATATCGCAGGTTTTGCAGTGGATGCAGTTGGCGGCGTTGATCTGCAGTTTGGCCGCGCCTTCCATTTCCAGCACTTCAAATACCCCGGCCGGGCAGTAGCGTTGGGCGGGTTCAGCCCAGGTGGGCAGATTGACCTCGACCGGAATGCGCTCGTCCTGCAGCTTGAGGTGGCAAGGTTGATCCTCGTCGTGACTGGTGTTGGCCAGATACACAGACGAGAGCTTGTCAAAGCTCAGCTTGCCATCGGGTTTGGGATAATGAATGGGCTCGCAGCGGCTGGCCACGCGCAGCTGACGGTAGTCGTGAGCCTTATCGAGCAGCTTGAAGGGCGAGTTTGCGCCAAACAGCCGTTGCTCCAGCCAGTTGAAGGTACCGCCCAACCAGGGACCATAGCGGTGAAGAGCCGCGCCAAAGTTGCGCGCCGCCTTGAGCTCGCGGGCCAGCCAGCTCTGGTGCAGCTCGTCACTATACTGGGCCAGATCCCGGCCCCCTTCATCGCCACCTCGCAGCGCCATCGCGACGGTTTTTGCCGCCAGCATGCCGGACTTCATGGCGGTGTGGATCCCCTTGATCCGGGAAAAGTCGAGTGTGCCGGCATCACAGCCGATCAGCAGGCCGCCCGGGAAGTGCATGCGGGGCAGGGCGTGCCAGCCCCCCTTGGTGATGGCGCGGGCGCCGTAACTGATGCGCTCCCCCCCTTGCAACACGCCAGCGATAAGCGGGTGATGCTTGAGGCGCTGGAATTCGTCGAACGGGCTGAGCCAGGGATTCTGGTAGTTGAGATCGACAATCAGCCCGACCGCGACCTGATCTCCCTCCATCTGATAGAGATAGAAACCGCCGTGGCTATTGCCGCCTCCCTGCTTGCCAAGGGGCCAGCCACTGCCGTGCAGCACCTGTCCTGCTTTGCCTTGACCTGCTGGCAGTTGCCACAGCTCCTTGAAGCCGATGGCATAGTGCTGGGGCTGGGCAGGGCTTGCCAGGTTGAAGTCGGCGATCAGCTGCTTGCCGAGATGGCCGCGGGCCCCTTCGGCAAAGAGGGTGTAGCGGCCGAGCAGCGCCATGCCGGGCACATGATCTGCTTTCGGATTGCCTGCCCGATCCAGCCCCAGATCGCCGGTGATCACACCCTTGACCCGGCCCGCCTCCATGATAAGTTCGCTGGCGGTAAATCCCGGGTATATTTCGACTCCCAGTTTTTCCGCCTGTTGGCCAAGCCAGCGGCAGAGATTGCCGAGGCTGATGATGTGACAGCCCTCATTGTGCATCCGGGGCGGTACCGCCCAGGCGGGGAGTTGCAGGGAACGTTGCTCGCTTTGCAGCAGATGAACCTGATCGTCGCTGACCGGCACGCCGAGCGGCGCTTGCTGCCAGCAATCCGGCAGCAGCTCTTGCAAGGCGACGGGATCAAACAGGGCGCCGGAGAGCAGATGGGCGCCAATTTCCGCCCCTTTCTCCAGCAGACAGACGGAGAGAGTGGCATCCTGCTGTTTCAGGGCGATGGCTGCACTGAGCCCCGCCGGACCGCCGCCGACGATGACGACATCAAATTCCATTGCTTCCCGTTCCATCTTGCCTCTGCGCTCTGGTTGGCCTAGGGTAATGCTGGTAGTTTACGTAAACGTAAAGCAGTTGTAAGCAAAACTGAGCAAGAAAAAGCAAAAAATCAGGGAAGAGCGTACTGCAACAAACGCAGAGGCACACTAATGAATTCAATCCAAAGAGACGAGGCATGACCCCATGAAGCTGCTGGTCGCGATCAAACGGGTAGTCGACTACAACGTCAAGATCCGGGTGAAGGGAGACGGCTCCGACGTGGAGCTCGCCAATGTGAAGATGGGGATCAACCCCTTTTGTGAAATTGCGGTGGAGGAGGGAGTCAGGCTGCGGGAAGCCGGGGTTGCCAGCGAACTGGTGGTGGTGACCTTCGGCCCTGACGCTGCCGCCGAGCAACTGCGCCATGGGCTGGCGCTGGGGGCGGATCGGGCGCTGCATTATGTCACCGATGAGACGCTCACCCCGCTGACTGTCGCCCGCGCCTTGCACAAGGTGTGTGAGCAGGAGCAGCCGGATCTGGTGCTGCTCGGCAAGCAGTCCATCGATTCAGACAACAATCAGGTGGCCCAGATGCTGGCTGCCCTCAATGATTGGCCGCTGGCGACCTGCGCGTCCGCCCTTAAGGTGGAAGCGGGAGAGCTGCTGGTGACTCGCGAAATCGACGGAGGCCTCGAGACCCTCGGCATGCCGTTGCCTGCGGTGGTGAGCGCCGATCTGCGTTTGAATGAACCGCGCTTTGCCTCGCTGCCCAACATCATGAAGGCCAAGCGCAAGCCGCTTGATAGCGCCCCGTTCTCGACACTCGCCGTTGAGGTGGCCAATCAGACCCGTTTGCTCGGGGTGATGGCGCCGCCAGCCCGCAGCGCCGGGATCAAGGTGGGCTCGGTGGACGAGCTGGTGGACAAACTCAAACACGAAGCGAAGGTGCTGCCATGAGCGTGCTGATCATTGCCGAACATCATCAAGGCCATCTGGCCGACAACGTGGCACAACTGGTGACCGCAGCCGGCTCAATCGGCGGTCAGGTTGACCTGCTGTTGCTGGGGCAGGGGTTGACCGAGGCGGGTGAACAGGCGGCAGCTCTCGGCGGCGTCGACAAGGTGTTGCTTGCCGAACATCCCCGCTTGGCCGACGGGCTGCTGGATGGGGTGGACAAGCTGCTGGCCAGCTGGTGCGAAGGTTACAGCCACTGCCTGATGGCGGCGAGTGCCATGGGCAAGGCGCTGCTGCCACAGGTGGCGGCTCGCCTCGGGGTGGAGATGCTCTCCGAGGTGACGGCTATCGAGAGCAGCGACACCTTCCTGCGCCCCATCTATGCGGGCAATGCCATTGCCAGAGTGGCAAGCTCGGCGCCCGTCAAGGTGATGACGGTGCGGGCCACCGCGTTTGCCAAGGCGGCGACGGGCGGGCAGGCTCTCATCGAGCACTTGGCCGTGCCCGAATTCGCAGGCCGTACCCGGTTGGTCGAGCGCCGCGCGGTGCGCTCCAGCAGGCCCGAACTGACCGCCGCTCGGGTGGTGGTCTCCGGTGGTCGGGCGCTGGGCTCCAAGGCGCAATTTGCCCTGATTGAGGCGCTGGCCGACAAGCTGGGTGGGGCGGTGGGGGCATCGCGAGCCGCCGTTGATGCAGGATATGTCGCCAACGATCTGCAAGTGGGGCAGACCGGCAAGGTGGTGGCGCCCGAGCTCTATATCGCGGTCGGCATTTCGGGGGCCATCCAGCATCTGGCGGGGATGAAGGAGTCGAAGGTGATCGTGGCCATCAACAAGGACAGCGATGCCCCCATCTTTCAGGTGGCTGACTATGGGCTGGTGGGGGATCTCTTCACTCTGCTGCCGGAGCTCACCGCCAAACTGTAAATTTGTCAGAAATGGCTGAGCTGTGGTGGTTTATGCGCTCTGCCTGCCATTTCTGTGCATGTTCCCTGCAAGCCCTGACCCGTTCAGGGCTTTTTCTACTGCAAGGGGGACGCAGAGTGACGGTAAAAGGTTGAGCCAGCTCCCAAAAAGCCTTTGATCCTGTGGCGGCTCTTGTGTAAAACCTGACAAGTCATCGATTACTCTCATCCACTCACGGAAAGCGTCATGAGCAAACAGATTTACAACTTCTGCGCCGGCCCCGCCATGCTGCCGGTTGAAGTCATGGAGCGCGCCCAGCGCGAATTTTGTAATTTTCAGGGGCTGGGAGCCTCGGTCATGGAGCTTTCCCATCGCGGCAAGCCCTACATGGCGGTTGCCGAGAAGGCCGAAGCGGATCTGCGCGAACTGCTGGTGGTGCCGGACAACTACAAGGTGCTCTTCATGCACGGTGGCGGCCGCGGTCAGTTCTCCGCTGTGCCCATGAACCTGCTGGGCGGCGCCAACAAGAAGGCGGACTTCCTGCTGACCGGTGTCTGGTCCCAGAGCGCTGTGGATGAAGCCAAAAAGTATGGCGATATCCAGACCTTCCAGGGGGTTGCCAAGAACGAGCAGGGGATCTCCCACCTGCTGCCGACCCCGGCGTTTCGCGCCGATGCGGCCTATGTTCACTACTGCCCGAACGAAACCATTGACGGCATCGAGATGTTCGACATCCCGGCCACCGGCGAGGTGCCGCTGGTGGCGGATCTCTCCTCCACCATTCTCTCCCGTCCTCTCGACGTGAGCCGCTTTGGCATCATCTATGCCGGTGCCCAGAAGAATATCGGGCCGTCCGGGCTTGCCATCGCCATCGTACGCGATGATCTGCTGGATCAGGCGAGAGCCGATGTGCCCTCGATTTTTGACTACAAACTCACTGCCAAGAACGACTCCATGTTCAACACGCCGCCCACCTACGCCTGGTATCTGGCCGGTCTGGTGTTCGAGTGGTTGAAAGAACAGGGGGGCCTCGAGGCGATGGAAGCGCGCAACAAGGAGAAGGCCGACTTCCTGTATGACTATCTCGATCAGTCGAGCTTCTATGGCAATCAGGTGGATGCCAGCTGCCGTTCGCGGATGAACATCCCGTTCCAGCTGAAAAATGCCGAGCTGGACAAGCAGTTCCTGGCCGAATCGGAAGCCGCTGGCCTGCTGGCCCTCAAAGGGCACCGCATTGTCGGCGGCATGCGCGCCAGCATCTACAATGCCATGCCGCTGGAGGGGGTGAAGGCCCTGGTGAGCTTTATGGATGGCTTTGCCAAGCGCTACGGCTGAGAAGAGAGTACTCACATGCTTGCTGGCGGCCTCTCGTGACAACCCTTGAACCGCTTCCAGCTATTGCAGTGATTCAAGACGCCGGGGATACCCCGGCGTCTTTTTTTCAACAGAACCAGCGCGCTGGCGTTTACCGTGCGATTTCCCCTGAAAGTGCCCTTGCCGAGCGGGACGCAGGCTGTTAACGTCCGGACAGGCGTTTATTTTTGAGATAGCACAGGAAGTCTATGAATTCGTTGCGTTTGGAACCCATTTCTCGTGTGGCCGGTGAGGTCAATCTGCCCGGCTCCAAGAGTGTCTCTAACCGTGCGCTGCTGCTGGCGGCGCTGGCCCGTGGCACCACCCGTTTGACCAACCTGCTCGACAGCGATGACATTCGTCATATGCTGGCTGCGCTGACCCAACTCGGGGTCAAGTACAAGCTCTCCGCCGACAAGACCGAGTGTACCGTGCAGGGTCTGGGTCGCAGTTTTGCGGTGAAAGAGCCGGTCAATCTGTTCCTCGGCAACGCCGGTACTGCCATGCGACCGCTCTGCGCCGCGCTATGCCTCGGCTCAGGTGAATATACCCTGGGCGGCGAGCCGCGCATGGAAGAGCGTCCCATCGGCCATCTGGTGGATGCCCTGCGTGAAGCGGGAGCCCATATCCAGTACCTGAAACACGATGGTTATCCGCCGCTGGTGGTGGATGCCAAGGGGCTGTGGGGCGGCGATGTGCACGTCGATGGCTCCGTCTCCAGCCAGTTCCTGACCGCATTTTTGATGGCGGCGCCAATGGCGGCCGGTGATACCCGGATCCACATCAAGGGAGAGCTGGTCTCCAAGCCCTACATCGACATCACCCTGCACATCATGAAGCAGTTCGGGGTGGTCATCGAGCACGACAACTACAAGCTGTTCTACATCAAGGGCAACCAGACCTACATCAGCCCGGGTGACTTTCTGGTGGAAGGAGATGCCTCCAGCGCCTCCTACTTCCTCGCGGCGGGCGCCATCAAGGGCAAGGTGCGGGTCACCGGTATCGGCAAGCACAGCATTCAGGGTGATATCCACTTCGCCGATGTGCTGGAGAATATGGGCGCGCGCATCACCTGGGGCGATGATTTTATCGAGGCGGAGCAGGCGCCGCTGCACGGAGTGGATATGGACATGAACCATATTCCCGATGCGGCCATGACCATCGCGGTTGCCGCGCTGTTTGCCGAGGGGCCGACCTCCATTCGCAATATCTACAACTGGCGGGTGAAAGAGACCGATCGTCTGCACGCCATGGCGACCGAGCTGCGCAAGCTGGGCGTCGAAGTGGAGGAGGGGCATGACTTTATCACCGTGACCCCGCCGACCCAGCTCAAGCATGCCGAGATCGATACCTACAACGATCACCGTATCGCCATGTGCTTCTCGCTGGTGGCGCTGTCGGATACCCCGGTCACCATCAATGATCCCAAGTGCACCTCGAAGACCTTCCCGGATTACTTCGACAAGCTGGCCAGTATCAGCCAGCGTGGCTGATCACTGACAAACCCGTCATCACCGACGCTTCGGGCCCGCGCTGAGCGGGCCTTTTTGCCTTCCTCACCAGCATCGTCATTTCGCTTAGCATCATTTCAATAACTTGCAAGATTGCCATATAAAATAGTTTTGTGATTGCTGTAATTTCCTATTTACACATGCGCTGTCGCGGGCTATGTTGAGATTTCCTAATCGCAGTCATCTAGCAGGAAGCCTTGTCATGCAGCATCAAACCGACGACGTTCGTATCAGTGAAATCAAAGAGTTATTACCCCCGGTTGCGGTGCTTGAGAAGTTTCCGGCTACCGAGGTGGCCTCGTCCACCGTTTTTGAATCCCGCCAGTCCATTCACAATATCCTAGCCGGCGAAGATGATCGTCTGCTGGTGGTGATCGGTCCTTGCTCCATCCATGATCCGGTTGCCGCGCTGGAGTACGGCAAGCGCCTCAAGGCGCTGCGCGACGAGCTGAAAGATCAGCTGGAGATCGTGATGCGGGTCTACTTCGAAAAACCGCGCACCACTGTGGGCTGGAAGGGGCTGATCAACGATCCGTACCTCGACAACAGCTGCAAGATCAACGACGGTCTGCGCATTGGTCGCAAGCTGTTGCTGGATCTCAACGACATGGGGCTGCCAACTGCCTCCGAGTTCCTCGATATGATCACCCCGCAATATGTGGCGGACCTGATGAGCTGGGGCGCGATCGGTGCCCGTACTACCGAATCCCAGGTACACCGCGAGCTGGCCTCCGGTCTCTCCTGCCCGGTGGGCTTCAAGAACGGCACTGACGGCACTATCAAGGTTGCCATCGATGCCATTGGCGCTGCCAGTGCGCCGCACCACTTCCTGTCGGTCACCAAATACGGTCACTCCGCCATCGTGGCGACCCGCGGCAACCCGGACTGTCACATCATTCTGCGTGGTGGTCGTGAGCCGAACTACAGCGCCGCCCATGTCAGCGAAGTTGTGAAGGGGCTGGAGAAGGCCGGTCTGCCGCAGAAGGTGATGATCGACTTTAGTCACGCCAACAGCAGCAAGCAGTTCAAGAACCAGATGGTGGTGGCCGAAGACGTAGCAGGTCAGCTGCGTGCCGGCAGCAAGGCGGTGTTTGGTGTGATGGTGGAGAGCCATCTGGTAGAAGGCCGTCAGGATCTGGTGGAAGGGTGTGAACTCACTGTTGGCCAGAGCATCACCGATGCCTGCATCGGTTGGGCTGATACCGAAGTGTTGCTGCGCAACCTGGCGGATGCAGTCGCAACCCGCAACGCCCGCTAAAGTCATCCCGGCGGCGTAGTTAATAGTCAGCGCGCCGCTGGAACAGCAACGCGGCCGTTCGGCCAAATCGAATCCATAAAGCAAAAGCGCGACCCTCGGGTCGCGCTTTTTCATATGTGAAGTGGATTACCAGCGGTAGGTTTTCAGCAGCGCTTCCAGTTTCTGGCACTGCTCCACCAGCTGAATGCTGGCGAGGTTGGCGGCGTGTGCCTGACCCAGGGTGTCGTTGGAGGTGTTGCGAATATCGCTCACCGAGCTGTCTACCTCATGGCAGACCCTGTCCTGCTCTTCGGCCGACTGGGCCATCTGGGCGTTGAGGTCATTGATGCGGGCGATGCGCTCGATGATGTTCTGCATGGCTGCCAGGGTCGCTTCGGTCTTGCTGATGCTCTCATCGGCTTTGCTTTTTGCATCCCCGATCACCGTAACTGCGCTCTGGGCCTCATTTTGCAGGGCGGCGATCATCTGGGAGATCTCTTCGCTGGCGGCACGGCTGCGGTTGGAGAGAGCCCGTACTTCATCGGCCACCACCGCAAAGCCACGGCCTTGCTCACCTGCCCGCGCCGCTTCAATCGCAGCGTTGAGGGCCAGCAGGTTGGTCTGATCGGCAATCCCCTTGATCACCTCGAGTACACCGTCAACCGCAAGGCAGCGGCTGTCGAGTTGCTGGATCACCTGATCCACCCGATCGATCTCTGCAGACATCTCGCCCATGTCAGTGATGGAGTGCTGGGCGAGGCGACTGGTGTCAGCGGCATCCTGATTGGTGAGGGCGGAGAGCTCGGCGCTGTGGCGGGCATGTTCACGTACTTCATGAGAGCTGGCGGCCAGCTCGCTGACGGCGGCGGCGACCTGGGTGGTCATTCCCTCTTGCTGACGGGCCGAGTTTTCGGTCTGGGTCGCGACCTGACGGATCTGGTTTGATTCCTGATAGAGCTGGTGGGTTGCCCCTTCCACTTCCTGCAGGCTGTGGCGGAATCCCTGCACCATGTCATTGACGGCGCGGGTCATCTGGCCCAGTTCATCCCGGCTGTCATTGACCAGGGGGAGGGCGAGGTCGCGCTCTTTGGCCATCCGGATCATGGTGAGCTGCAGCTGGCGCAGTGGGTGTTTCACGTAGCGTTGCAATACCCACCAGAGCAAGCCGAAGCCAATGCTGAAGAGGGCGGCCAGGCTGCCGCTCAGGATCAGGTTGTTGTGGCGGATCTCGCCGAAGGTGTGGCTGAGGTCATAACTGATCCGCACTGCCCCCATCACTGTTCCTTCATTGACCTGGTGACAGGTGAGGCACTGGGTGCCGCGATACTCCTTGTAGGCTTTGAACGGTTTGATCAGGGTGAGCCGGTTGCCCTGCTGCTCCAGGATGGCTTCGCCCTGATTGATGGCACGCTCATCGAGGGGATCCTGCGCTTTCTGATCCGGGTGGCCCGGGCCAAACAGGTTGCTGACGGCTGGCGCGCGCACCAGACGGGCCTCAACGATGCCCGCTTCACTCTTGAGTTTGGTCTGCACTATCTGCCGGTTGGCCATGCCACCGGTCATCATCAGCACGTTCACCTGATCCATATAGGTGTTGGCCATGCTCTCAACTTTCTCCTCAGCCAGCCGGATGGCGAGATCCCGTTGCAGCCATGCGGAGAGTTCGAAGCAGAGGCCAAAGGTGGTGCTGATGACCAGCGCAAGAGGGAGGAATATTTTCCAGTTCAAGGAGAGGTTATGCATTTTGGGCAAGTTCCATGCGCTTGGTGTTGTTATGTGATCCCGTATCATCTTGATCGTAGACGAAGAAACGGCGGGAGATGGTTCTCTATCGGCACACGATAACCACTCTTGAGTAAATAATCTGTTAAGCAGATCGGTAATGCAGGTTGCCAAAATGCCTTTTGGGAGGGGGCTGCTCCTCGGGTTGATCCAGAACAAATTGCCAGTAACGATAATCGTTATCATTGTCATTATTTGCTGATAATAGTGACCATCATGAATCTGACCCCTTCCATGACCGGCATTGCCACGCCGGACCCCCTCAAGTTTGCTTTTAGCGCCAAGACCTCGGCTCACGCCAGCCGGGGAGGGATGCGCCCCTTCCCGCTGGATGAGGCTGGCTGGCAGAGCTGGTGGCAGCGAGAGAGTGAAGCTGAGGAGCGCGCCCTCTACATCCACATTCCTTTTTGCCGAAAGCGCTGCAGCTTCTGCAATTTCTTTGAAAATGGTGCCAACCCGGCGCGGATCAACCGCTATGTCAACGCCTTGTGCGCCTCCCTTGCGCAGGCGGCTGACACCCCGCTGGCGCAGAGCATGCCATTTTCAGCCGTCTATGTGGGGGGCGGTACGCCGACCGACATGAGCGCCGACGAGCTGGCCATGCTGGCCGCCGTGATCCGCCGTTTTCCGCTGGCGGCGGATGCCGAGGTGACGCTGGAGGGACGCCTCAACGGCTTTGATGATGAGAAATGGCAGGTGGCGTTGGCGGGGGGCTTCAACCGCTTCTCATTCGGGGTGCAGAGCTTTGATACCCGGGTGCGTCAGCAGGCGGCCCGTTTCGATGACAGGGAAACCTTGCTGACCCGTCTGGGTGAGCTGACCCGTGATGATGCGGCTGTGATCGTGGCGGATCTCATCTTTGGTCTGCCCGGTCAGGATGATGCCGTGTGGCAGCAAGATATCCGCGATGTGATGGCGAGCGGTGTACACGGGGTCGATCTCTATCAGCTCATCGCCATGCAGGGCACCAATCTGGAGCGGGCGCAGGAGAAGGGCACCCTGGATTGGCTCGCCGATGGCCAGCAGCGGGCGGCCATGTATGCCTATGGCGGGGCGCAACTGGAAGCCCACGGCTGGGAGCGTCTCTCTTGCAGTCACTGGCGGCGCAGCCCGGCCGAGCAGAGTCGTTATAACCAGATGGCCAAGCGCGGTGCGGAGATCCTCCCCTTTGGCGCCGGTGCTGGGGGCAGTATTCTTGGCCACGGCTTGATGTATGGGCGGGATCTGGCCCCCTGGCATGACGCGCTGGCCAGTGGCAAGCGGGCGCCCGGGATGGTGATGGGACGCAATCCCAATGCAAGGATGGACGGTCTGCTGCGTGGCGCCCTCGACAGTGGCGTGCTGGCACTGGATCGTCTGCCAGCGCTTTTGCTGACCCATCTGATGCCGCTTTTTGCCGCCTGGCAGCAGCACGGGCTGGCCGAGATCGAGAATGCACGGTTGCAACTCACCCTCGCCGGACGCTTCTGGAACGTCAATATGCAGGCTGGCTTGTTCGAGTTCTTGCAGCTCAATCCGCTCAATGGTTCAGCGCCGCCCAGCCATGGTACTGCCGCGGTACGCCATTCGCTGGTTTGAGCCCGAGCGGAGCATTTGCACGGAGCACTTACATGGCTCCGAGCGATCCATAACGAAAGAGGGAGCCTTGCAGGCTCCCTCTTTTGGCTTGGCAGTTAGCGTCGCGCGAGCTTACTCGTCGCTGCTCTCCTGATAGCTGTCGCGCATTGCTTTGGGCAAGCGGCGCATTGGCGCAAAGCCGATATCCTCGCCCACCACTTCCCGCTTGCGGGCCGGTGCAGGTTTTTTGCTGGCGTCACCCTTGGCTTTGCCCTTGCCCGCGGCTGGCTTGCCCTTGGCATTGCTGCTCTTGGCGTTGGCATGACCGCGAGCCCGAGGCGGGTTCTGCACCGGCTTGCTGCCCGGCAGAGTCTGGCGACTCGGCTTGCCGCTTGGCTCATACTCTTCCAGGATTTCCACGGTCAGGGATTGGCCGATCAGGGCTTCGATAGCCTTGAGCTGACCCAGCTCGTCCTGGCTGACCAGCGAGATGGCTTCGCCGCCACGACCGGCGCGGCCGGTACGGCCGATACGGTGGATGTAATCTTCCGCCATCTGGGGCAGTTCAAAGTTGATCACGTAGGGCAGTTGATCGATGTCCAGACCGCGGGCGGCGATATCGGTCGCTACCAGCACCCGCACCTCGCCACTGCGAAAATCGGCCAGCGCCCGGTTGCGGGCTCCCTGGCTCTTGTCACCGTGGATCGCCACGGTATTGAGACCATCTTTTTGCATCTGCTGGGCGAGGCGGTCGGCGATCTGCTTGGTGCGAACAAACACCAGCACCCGCTGCCAGTTGCCACGGCCAATCATGTGGGATAGCAGCTCGCGGCGGCGTTCCCGATCCACCTGAATGATGCGTTGGGTCACCTGCTCGGCGGCAGTATTGCTGGGGTCCACCTCGATCAGGGTGGGGTCGTTCAGCAGATCGTCCGCCAGCGCCTTGATGTCGTTTGAGAAGGTGGCAGAGAAGAGCAGGGTTTGCCGCTCTGCAGGCAGCGCCTTCATGATGCGGCGGATGTCGACGATAAAGCCCATGTCGAGCATGCGATCCGCTTCATCCAGCACCAGCACTTCCAGCTGGCTCAGGGTCAGGGCGCCCTGGGTCAGCAGATCCAGCAGACGGCCCGGGGTGGCGACCAGAATGTCTACCCCCAGCTTGATGGCGTCCAGATTGGGCTTGATGCTGACACCGCCATAGGCGATCAGAGTCTTGAACGGCAGGTGGTGGGCATACTTGATGATGCTCTCGCCCACCTGTGCCGCCAGTTCGCGGGTCGGGGTCAGTACCAGTGCGCGCACCTGACGACGGCCACGGCCGTGGTTGGCCAGCAGACGCTGCAACATCGGCAGGGTGAAACCGGCCGTTTTACCTGTGCCTGTCTGAGCGCCGCCGAGCACATCCTGACCGGCCAGAATGGCCGGAATCGCTTGCTGCTGGATGGGGGTTGGTTGTTCGTAACCCAGCTCCTTGACGGCCCGCAGAATATGCGGAGACAGACCCAGTTCGTTGAATGACATGTTCGAGAGAAACTCCTGAGATGAGCCTTTGGCTCAACGGGCAGCCAGCATGTTGGGGCCAGCCACGATATGGAAAAGATAGTGGGGCCGTAATATAGCAAAAGAGCGGCCGCTGCGCAGTAGCTGTCGCACCGGCCGCCATACAATCGTTCAACGCAGTGGCGTAAAACGGTGCGGGAGCATCAGAGCATCTCGCGGATCTGCTCGGCCAGACTCTCCGGTTTGGCCTGGGGGGCAAAGCGCTCCACCACGTTGCCATCGCGGTCGATCAGGAACTTGGTGAAGTTCCATTTGACGTTTTCCAGCCCAAGAAAGCCCGGTTTCTGTTGCTTGAGCCACTGGTAGAAGGGGTGGGCATGCTCACCGTTGACATCGCACTTGGCCATGATGGGGAAGCTGACCGGATAGTCGAGGGAGCAGAAGCGGGCGATCTCGTCCGCATCCCCCGGCTCCTGATTGCCGAACTGGTTGCAAGGGAAGCCCAAAATCACCAGCCCCTTGGGGCCGAGCTCCCGATAGAGCGTTTCCAGCCCTTCATATTGGGGAGTAAAGCCGCAGCGACTGGCCACATTGACCACCAGCACCACCTTGCCCGCCAGTTGAGTCAGCGGGTAGGGGGTACCATCCAGTCGTTGCAAAGTGAGATCGGGCAGAGGCATGAGAAGATCCTTTCGTGGGTGATGCGCGGGTTGTGCCGTGAGTAGTTCGGTCGGTGACAGAGACAAGCGCCGGATGAACAGAACATGGCGATGCGGATACGGTATCGGCTGGCTCTTGGCACCGCAAGGAGGCCGCGGCGCCTCCTCGTCCCGATTGCAAGGGCCATCACAGTTTCGACAGCCAATACGCTCTTTGGCAGGGCGGGATCACAACTGGCGACAAAAATGCGGGGAGGCGGGCAGCAACTCGCGTATTGATGTTGGGACTTCTCAAGAGAAGCAAACCGGTTTGTGACTTTGCCGGTAAGTCGCTACAAAGCGCCCTCTTTCCACTCATTGTGAGCCAATCTTGGACTATCAAGCTGCCATGGATGCCATTTACACCCGGGGATGGGTGATAGTGGATGATTTTTTGACCGCCGCCGAGGTGGATGTCCTCAAAGCCTGTTTGCCAGGCGAATGGCAACCGGCCGGGATCGGCCGTGACGCCCTGCACCAGGGCAATCCCGATATTCGCCGTGACCAGATCCACTGGCTGGAGCCCTCCCTCGGTGCGCCGGTGGCTGACTACCTCGCCCGGATGGAGTCCCTGCGTCTTGCCGCCAACCGGATGCTGATGCTGGGATTGTTCGACTACGAGGCCCACTTCGCCCGCTATCGCAGCGGGGATTTTTACGCCACCCATCGGGATGCCTTTGCCGGTCGCTCCAACCGCCGTCTTACCACCGTGTTTTACCTCAACAACGACTGGCTGCCCGAAGCGGGTGGAGTGCTGCGCATGTATGACGACAAGGAGCAGTTTCTGATGGATGTCAGCCCCAAGGGGGGGCGGCTGGTCATGTTTCTCTCCGAGGAGTTTCCCCACGAGGTACTGCCTGCCAATCAGGAGCGCTACAGTATTGCCGGCTGGTTTCGGGTCAATGGCAACGGCATGGGAAGGGTCGATCCCCCGCGCTGAGGGGCAATGTGTCCCGATTTTGACACAGGGGAGACTTTTCACTGCAAGAAGTGGGGTCATGGGTCTCCCATCAGCTGACAAGGGTTGATCTCCCTTGCTACACTGGCGCGCACTTATGTTCGTATCTGGCTTCGTCCGGTTTTTATGGTGGTTGGCTTATCAAATGGTCATGACGAGGCCGCTTTTCCCAAGGGATCACATCTAATGAAGAACATGCATGTCTTGCTGCTGTGCGGCGGCGGTGGCTCCGAGCACGAAGTTTCTCTGCGCAGCGCCAATTTCCTCGAGCAACAACTGGGCCTTCTGCCCGGTGTCGAAGTGACCCGCGTCGAGATGTTCGCCGATCGCTGGCTCAGTGCCGATGGCCGCGAGTGCAAGCTGGGGCTCGACAAGCTGCTTTCGTTTGACAGCGTGGCCCGTCCGGTGGATTACGTGGTGCCCTGCATCCACGGCTACCCGGGTGAGACCGGCGATCTGCAATCCTTCCTCGAACTGGCCGGATTGCCTTATCTCGGTTGCGATGCCGAGGCGAGCAAGATCTGCTTCAACAAGATCAGCACCAAGCTGTGGCTCTCCGCCATCGGCATTCCCAACACCCCCTATCTGTTCCTGACCGAGCAAAATGAGGCGGCGCTCGCCGAGGCCAAAGCTGCGCTGGCCAAGTGGGGCAAGGTCTTTATCAAGGCCGCTTCCCAGGGCTCTTCCGTTGGCTGCTACTCCGCCAGCAACGAAGCGGATCTGGTGAAAGGCATTGCCGATGCCTTCGGTTACTCCGAACAGGTACTGATCGAGAAAGCGGTCAAGCCGCGCGAGCTGGAAGTGGCGGTTTACCAGTACGGTGACGAGCTGGTGGCGACTTATCCGGGCGAGATCTGCGTGCCGCAGGACAAGTTCTACACCTATGAAGAGAAGTACAGCAGTGCCAGCCATACCGAGACTGCACTGCGTGCAGAGGGGCTGACCGAGGCGCAGGCTGAAGCTATTCACGAGTATGCCCTCAAGGCGTTCCGTCAGCTGAAACTGACCCATCTCTCCCGCATCGACTTCTTCCTGACCGAGGAGGGGGAGATCCTGCTGAATGAAATCAACACCTTCCCGGGCATGACCTCCATCTCCATGTTCCCGAAACTGCTGGAGCATCACGGTCACCGCTTCGCCGACTACCTTGAGCAGATCCTGCGCAAGGCCAGCTAAGCGGGCTCTCCCGCTTGCGGGATGAAGCAGAACCCAATAAAAATCCCTGCCAATTGGCGGGGATTTTTTATGTCTTTATCAAGCAGGATAGGCCTGCCTGAGGGATAAACAGGCGGGGAGGGGATGACTCTTCCCCGCCTGTTGCTACCTGTGGGTGTTACCGGCGGTTAGCCGCGAGCCACCCGAAAGCGCACGCTGCGGGAGTGGCACGGCGCCAGCTCACCAAATTCGCCAGCGGCCAGTTCAAGGGGCAGGGGCTGTTCGTCCATCCGCACCGCTTGCCAGTCGCTTAAGGTGTGTTCGCTGCTCATTTTGCCTCCCTCCAGCACCGCCTGTTCGCTCGGGTTGTAGACCCTGATCACCAGCGCCTCTTCATCCTCTGCCTTTTTCAGGGCGCTCAGCACCGGACCGGACGGGTCCATGGTGAGCAGGCTGAAGTGCAGCGGGGTGGTGAAGCTCGCCTTGTTGAGCTTCATGGCATCGAACGGGATCTTGTTGTAGCAGCGCACCGGGGTGAGGTAGCTGCGCGCCGCCTGCATCACGTTGGCGCTGATGTGATCGCCGGCAAACGCCAGCAGGCTGAAACGGCAGCTGAGCTTGCCACGCACCTGGGAGTCCGGGGTCGGCAGCTTGATGCCGGAGGGGCGACCCGGGCGCAGCAGCAGCTCCTCTTTACCGAGTACGCCGACCCCGCGCAGCAGGGTGAGCGCCAGGGTGTCACACTGCTCGCCAATCACTTCAAACTCGCGCAGACCATCGCTCAGCACCGCCAGCCCCTGCTTGCCATCTTGCAGGGCGACGAAGTTCATCAGCTGCCAGACCGGAATGGGGGCCTCTTTCCACCCTTCTGCCTCCCAGTTCGCCATGGCGCTGTCGCGGGTGGGGCGGGTGATGCAGCCAAACTGGTTATCGGAAACCACGGTGTCGCTCGGGAAGGGGGTGGGGATCAGCACTCGCACCCTGTGATCATCGGCCTGATTGTCGAGTTCCAGCTCGATGTCGATGCGCGGACTCTGATGCGCCAGCGTGATGCGGCAGGTGACATCGAGGTGACCACTGCACTGGCGGCTGGCCCGCTCGGCGAGGTTGGCAGGCAAGGCCATGCGAAGCTTGAGGGTGGCGGTGCTCTGCCACGCTTCATGGGTGACCTCACGGGTCACCGCAAACTCGGTGGAGTAACGCAGCCACTCGTCCCGCGATGGCGAGTAGTCATATTCGTCGCCATCATCGGAGCCCTCTTCGAGAGTGAGCACCTGATCAAAGGTGGTGCCGCGCAGTTTATCCAGGATCTGCAGGGTGCCGTTGTCATTGAGGGCGATGCGGTAAAAATCGTTCTCCAGCAGCTCGCCGCTGGCCGTCACCGGCTGCTCCAGTCCCGGCTGGTTGCCCTCGATATGGAGGGTGCAGTAGCCCATGGCCGGCAGCGGATGGCAGAGCTGGATGTCGTACTCCATAAAGGGGTCGTAGTTGCCGTAGTGAACGATCTGTCGGTCTACCAGACCCGGATCAATCTCGCGTCTGGCGCGGATGAAGTAGGGGACCGGCTGGCCTGCTTCATCGCGCAGGGCAAAGGATTGGGCACGAATGCGGATGCTGGTGTTGATCACCTCCTGACGGGGGAAGGGCATCAGGTTGAAGAGGCAGAGTTTGTCGGCCACCTGCACGCCGTCTTCGCAGAGCGCCACCGGCATGTTGTCGACAATCTTGCGCATGTAGAAGCGGATCAGGTTCTCGGCCATGTCATCGGCCAGAATGAAGCGGGTCATCACCTCCTGATGCACCTTGTCGCTGCAGCAGCAGCCGATGCTGTCATGGGCGTGGTTCTTCATGATCTCCTTCCACATCTTCTCGAGCAGCCCGTGGTGGTACTCGAAGCCGAGCGCCCAGGCGATGCTCGCCAGCGGTTCGAGGATGTTGACGATCTTGTTCTCGATGGCGGCGTGGGCCAGCTTGATGTCCATCCGGGTGGAGGAGATGGTGCGGTGTACCCGCATGTATTTGCCGTCGTTGAACTCCCCCTTGAGGGTAGCCAGCTGGTCGCGGCACGCCTCGATGCGCTCGAAGACCTGCTCGAAGCGGCTCATGTGGAATTCACGCTGGGGGTAGATCTCGCGCAGCTTGTCGATGATGGCGAAGATGTTCTGTTGCAGCGGCATCTGGTCGTGGCCGTTGGGCAGCAGGATATCCTTGGTCACCGACGCCTTCTCCAGCACCTCAAAGTAGGATTCGAGCCGCTTGCGCAGACCCGCCTCATCTTCCGGCAGGTACTTGCCGATGGCGTAGCCGAGGGGCAGTACCTGGGCGGTCACCTCGCTGCCATCGTTGCTTTGCCAGAGAAACTCGGTCTTGTCGGTGCCGTGACGCTCGGAGCAGCCGCGCCAGAACATGGCCCGATCGATCCCGAAGCCGTTGAAGATGTGGGGCAACTGGGAGGACATGCCGAACGAGTCGGGCAGGTAACCGATCTTCATCGGCTCGCCAAGGCTAAGGCAGTCGCGCATCCCGTAGAGCAGGTTGCGCAGGATGGACTCACCGCTCACCTGCATGGTGTCGGTCTGGGTGTACCAGGGGCCGATGATGAGCTTGCCTGCTTCCACCAGCGCCTTCACCCGGGCCTTGTTCTCGGGCTGGATGGCGAAGTAATCCTCCAGCACCGCGGTCTGGCCGTCCAGCACATAGAACTTGTAGTCGGGGTCGGATTCAAGCCGTGCCAGGATCTCCGCCATGTTGTTGACCAGCAGAATGCGGGACTCCTCGGTGGTGAAGTACCACTCCCGATCCCAGTGCATGTGCGGCGTGATGTGAACTCGTGAAACTGTCATGACAATGATCCTTTGCTGACGCACGGCGGCCCTTGCCTGCCGTGCGGAAAAATAGTCTGTTGAAAAAGTGGTGGTGAAGATGAGCCTTACTCTGCGGCAACCACCTGATAGGTGCCGCGCTGCATGGCGTGACGGCGCCAGCCGATCAGCACCACAGTGGAGATAAGGGTGCCCACCAGCGCCGCACCGAGCCAGACGGCGGCAGCCATCAGGGCGCCATGGCCGCCATCGTGGAGCAGGAACAGGGAGAAGATGCCGGCCCCCGGGGTGGAGAGACCAATCCCCATGGCACCCACCATGGCGCCGGTGACCACCGAGCCTGCGAGGAAGGAGCCGATCACCCGGATTGGATCTTCGATGGCCATCGGAATGGCGCCCTCGGTGATCCCCGCCAGCCCCAGCAGCCAGGTGGACTTGCCGGTCTCGATCTCGAAGGTCTGGAACAGGCGCGGCGCCAGCAGGGTGGAGAAGGTGACGGTAAAGGCCGAGACCATCTTGACCGCGCCGAAGATGGCGTAGGGGCCGTAGACCCCGTTGGCCATGGCGCCGAGGCAGAAGGCGTAGGCCGCCTTGTTGACTGGGCCACCCAAGTCAAACGAGCACATAAAGCCGAGCAGGGCGCCCAGTACCAGCGCATTGGTGCCGGAGAGGCCGTTGAGCCACTCGGTGAGGCTGTTGTTGAGCCAGGCCACCGGCTGGCCGATGACAAACAGCATCAGGCTGCCCGCCACCAGAGTGCCGATCACCGGATAGAGGTAAAAGGTGAGAAAGCCGTTGAAGTTGGGGCTAAGGCGCACATGCTGCTTGACCCAGCGCATCAGGTAACCGGCGATAAGACCGCCGACCACGCCACCGAGGAAACCGGAGCCAATCATGTTGGCGGCCAGTCCCGCCGCAAAGCCCGGGCCCAGCGCCGGTTTGTCTGCCAGAGAGTAGGCGGTATAGGCCGCCAGTACCGGTACCATCAGGGTGCCCAGCATGCCGCCGCCCAGCTTGCGGTACATCCAGAGCCAGGAGTTCTCGGTGTCAAACAGATGTTGCAGGCCGAAGATCTGGGCCAGCAGCACAGAGACGGCGAGCACGGTACCGCCTGCCACGATGAGCGGTACGGCAAAGGAGATGCCGCTCAGCAGCGCCTGCTTGAGTTCGGTCTTGAGGCTCACCTTCTTGCCGGTCTGCGCGTCGCTTTGGCTGGTGTTGGGCGTCGCGGCGGTGCGACCGGCCTTGGCCGCTTCCAGCGCCTCATTCAGGATCCGCTCGGCATGGCGGATGGGCTCGGCCACCGGCGTCTCGATCCGGGGGATGCCGGCAAAACGCTCCTGCTCCTTGATGGCCACCTCGGCGGCGAAGATGCAGGCTACCGCAGCATCAAGCGCCTCTTGCGGCAGGCGATCCTCGATGCCGTTGGCACCCTGCTTCTCGACCAATACCCGAATGCCCAGCTTGCGCCCCGCCTTTTCCAGATACTCGGCAGCCATATAGGTGTGGGCGATCCCCGCCGGACAGGCGGTGACACAGACCACTGTGGGTTGATTTGTATCTAAGTTGTCTTCTTTTGCTGGTTGCTTGCCGCTATCCCCTTCACCATCGAGCAGCGCCATCAGCTGCTCGGCACTCTGGGCCGCCAGCACCGCCTCGCGGGTATCGTCATCCACCAGGGCAGTGGTGAGGGTGGTGAGTAGCTGCATATGGGTGGAGCCCGCTTGATCGGTCGGGATCGCCAGCATGAAGATCAGGTTGACCGGCTCGGGGCCGTCGATCCCCTCCCAGCCCAGCTGCTCGCTCAGGGTAGCGACGGCAAAGGCCGCTTCGCGCACCGCATCGCACTTGCCGTGAGGTACCGCAAGCCCTTCGCCAAGGGCGGTGGGGCCCTGCGCCTCGCGGGCCATGACTGCAGCTAGAAAGGCAGCCTTGTCGTGCAGCTTGCCGGCCTGATCGAGCCGATCAGCCAGAGCATGAATGGCCGCATCCCGATCGGCAAACCGGGTTTGCAACGTGATGAGATGGGGGCCGGTAAGACTGGTCAGATTCATGATGATCCTCTGTCAGGTTGGCTTGCCAGCAAGCCGTCATGGTGAAAGTGACAGCGATGCTAACAAACCGGCCGACTGATTTTTGTGAGTGGTATCATACAATTCATTATTTGTATTGTTTTTGTATTGTTTGGTCAAGATGATTTGTTAGGTCAAATGAGGCCGAGCCGTTTTGTCTACCGGGCAACTGGGGTAGAATGGCGCCTCTTCCATTTATCATGGCGCAGAGCCGACGAGGTGGCCTTTCGTGTCGAAAAAACCCATGTATCGCCAGATAGCCGACACCATCCAGCAGTGGATTGCGCAAGGGGAGCTGGCCCCCGGCGATGCTCTGCCCACCGAAGCCGAGCTGCGCGAGCAGTTCGGGGTGAGCCGGGTGACGGTGCGTCAGGCCCTCAAGCAGCTGACCGAACTCAACGTCATCGAGAGCATTCAGGGCAGCGGCAGCTACGTGCGGCAGGAGAAGGTGAACTACGACATCTATCAGCTCACCAGCCTCTACGAGAAGGTGACTGATCCGGCGGCCGAGACTCACAGCGACATTCTTGCCTTCGAGGTGATCAAGGCGAGCCGCGAGCTGGCCGAGCGGCTCAATCTGCTGGAAGGGGCGCTGGTCTACTACGTCAAGCGGGTGCGCTTTATTCGCCAGATCGCGGTAACGCTGGAGGAGACCTGGATGCCGCTCGCCCTCTTCCCCGATCTCAGCTATGCGGTGATGCAGGGCTCCAAGTACCACTACATCGAAGAGGTGAAGCAGCTGGTGATTGACCGCAGCGAGCAGGAGATCATTCCGGTGCTCCCCTCGGCGCAGGTGGTGGAGGCGCTCGGTATCGATCCTGCTAAGCCAATCATCGAGAAGGTCTCCCGCGGCTTCTTGCAAGATGGCACCGTGTTCGAGTTCAGTCGCAACTTCTTCAAGAGCGATGATTACAAGTTCACCCTGGTCGCCCGCCGCGCCAAGGGGTGAGCGGGCGGCAGCACCCGATAAAAAAAAGCCACCACCGTGTTTGCGGTGGTGGCCTTTGTTTTTGGCTGATTGCCGGGCTGAATAGCAGATTGGTTGGTGGTTTGATGCAGCCGACCTACTGCGCAGAGTCTTTGATAACTTCCTCGACCCGCACCTGCAGGCTTCCTTGCGCCAGGGTGGTGAGGAGCTGATCGCCACTGTTGACCTGATCGGCGCGGCTGATGACTTCACCACGCGCAGTGCGGGTGATGGAGTAGCCGCGCCCCAGAGTGGCGAGCGGGCTCACCCCGTCGAGGCGGGCGGTGAGCATGGCGAGGCGGTGACTAGCAAGATCTTGCCGCTTGGCAATCAGGGCATAGAGCCGCTCCTCGGCCAGCTGATGGCGGCGCTTGCCAGCTGCCAGCAAGCGCTCCGGACTCTTGCCCTGCAGGCGCAGCTCAAGGTTGGTGAGGCGCCGCTCACCCTGATGCAGCCGCTGGCGCAATAGCTGTTGCAAACGGGTGGAGAGTTCGTCGAGGCGCTGGGATTGCTGCTCCAGCCGCCGCTTCGGATCCTGATGGTCGAGCCGCTTTTGCAGCAGGATGAAATCGTGGCGTGCGGCGGTCAGCTGGCGACTCATCGCCTGCAGCAGTCGCTGCTTGAGGTGGGCGAGGCGCTGGATGCGGGCCTGATTGTCCGGCGCTACCAGCTCGGCGGCAGCCGACGGGGTAGGGGCGCGCAAGTCGGCGGCAAAGTCACTGATGGTGACATCCACCTCGTGGCCTACCGCGCTCACCACAGGTATGGCGGAGTGGGCAATGGCGCGGGCCACCGCCTCTTCGTTAAAGCACCAGAGATCTTCAAGCGACCCGCCGCCGCGCCCGACGATCAGCACATCAACCTCGGCGCGCTGGTTCGCTTTGGCGATAGCCGCGACGATCTGGCTGATGGCGGCGCTGCCTTGTACCTGAGTCGGGTAGATAAAGACCGGCAGATCCGGCGCGCGCCGTTTAAGCACGGTGAGCATATCGTGCAAAGCCGCGCCGGTGGCGGAGGTGATAAGGCCCACCGCCCGTGGTTCACGGGGCAGCGGCCGCTTGCGGCCTTCGTCAAACAGCCCCTCGGCCCCGAGGCGGCGCTTGAGCTCTTCAAAACGCAGCGCCAACACGCCATCGCCTGCAGGCTGCATCGATTCGATGATCAGCTGGTAGTCGCCGCGCGGCTCATAGAGGGAGACCCGCGCCTGCACCAGTACCTGCATGCCATCCTGCGGGCGGAAGGCCACCCGCCGGTTGTTGCCCTTGAACATGGCGCAGCGCACCTGCGCCGACATGTCCTTGAGGGAGAAGTACCAGTGGCCGGAGCTTGGCATCGCCAGATTGGAGAGCTCGCCGGTCAGCCACACCAGCCCCAGATCCTGCTCCAGGATCATGCGCACGGCGCTGTTGAGGCGGGTGACGGTAAAGACCTGCTGCTCGCGGCCGCTCGCCGCACTGGATGGGGTAAATCGGTTCAATGGCGTACCTGTGGTCTGCTCCGGCGGGGCCGGGATAAAACGATGGCCGCTATCTTAACCCGAAACAAGGGGAGGGCGTTAAGCAGGAGGCGCCAGCAGCAGAAAAGCAAGATTGGAAACGCTGCCGTTTATTCGGGCAGGCAGTATGGCTCCCGATAAAAGCCCTCGCGCTTGCCCGCATCTGGCCGCGTTGCGGCTTGCCTAGATGCCGTTGATCTCTCAGGTGCTGCTGATGTTCACGGCGCCACCATCTTGACCAGCGTTCACTCGCCCCCTGTTTTGAGTAGCTTATGAATCCCTCAACCCACTTAAGTTTGACGACCCGTTTGCTGCACTGGTCGGTTGCCTTGCTGATGATTGGCCTGACCCTTGTGGGCTATCTGATGGTGAAATTTGAAATATGGGATCTCTATGCCCTGCATAAATCTCTGGGGGTGATTGCACTGATCTTGATCCTGCCCCGCGCCATTCTCCGCCTTGTTAAAGGGTGGCCTGAGCCTGTGCGTCAATATCCTGTTTACGAGGCATTGGCAGCCAGGGCGATCCACTGGGTTTTGCTGATGTCAACGCTGCTTATTCCGGTGTCCGGTCTCTGTTATTCTGCTGCGGCTGGCCGAGGTGTTGTGATATTTGGCTGGTCTATTATTCCGATGAATCCAGATATCCGTGATCCTGCCAATGTGATTCCATTCAGTGAATCCGTTCGGGATATTGCCCACACAATCCATATTTATTTGCCATATGTCATGCTGGCATTTTTGTTGGTGCACATTGTCGGGGCGTTGAAACATCATCTGCTGGATAAAGATAATACCTTGCTGCGGATGGTGGGGCGAAAATAATATAGATAGGCAACCCTTGTTGTGCCGGGAAATATATATTGGCAGCGGGCTAAATTTATTATCCAGACCGAGCAAAGGCGATTGAGGGGAGAATGATACCGGTGCGAGTGGTCGCCGCGAGGGCAAGAGACAATACAAGGACACAAGACAAGGGGAGGGGGGTCAGAGGCCGCTTGCCCCCTGAGCCCCTGTCGATCATCCCGTTGCATGGGGGTTGAGCTGCGTCGGCACCTACCGGTTTTGCATAAATCACCGGCTAGCCAACTCTTTTGCCCCGAAATGGCGGTTTTCGTACTGATAATCTTGGTTTTTTGGCGTTTTGGCCTCCTAAATGAGGGCTACGCCATAAAAAATTCAAAAAACTTCTTTACCAGTGACCAATCCGTGAGTAAACTTCGTCGGCAATATTTTACACCCCCACTTCCTCAACGGTGAGATATTGCCATGCTCAGGATTGCCAAAGAAGCGTTAACCTTCGACGATGTACTGTTGGTTCCCGCCCACTCCGAAGTTCTTCCCAATACTGCCGATCTGCGTACCAAGCTGACCTCCGCCATCAGCTTGAACATCCCGATGATCTCCGCTGCCATGGACACAGTGACCGAAGCCCGTCTGGCTATCGCACTGGCCCAGGAAGGCGGTATCGGCTTTATCCACAAGAACATGTCCATCGAGCAGCAGGCTGCCGAAGTGCGCAAGGTCAAGAAGTACGAGAGCGGCGTGGTGACTGACCCCGTCACCGTGCGCCCTGACATGACCATCGCCCAAATCAAGGAGCTGAGCCACAAAAACGGCTTCGCCGGTTACCCTGTGGTGACTGACGGCAATCAGCTGGTCGGTATCATCACCGGCCGTGACGTGCGCTTCGTGATTGACCTCTCCCAGACCGTTGAACAGATCATGACCCAGAAAGATCGTCTGGTCACCGTGCGTGAAGGGGCCCCTCGCGAAGAGGTGGTTGCCCTGATGCAAAAGCACCGTATCGAAAAAGTGCTGGTGGTGAACGCCGACTTCAAACTCAAGGGCATGATCACCGTTAAAGATTTCCAGAAAGCCGAGCGCAAGCCCCACGCCTGTAAAGATGACAAGGGTCGTCTGCGGGTCGGTGCTGCCGTTGGTGCCGGTGCCGGCAACGAAGAGCGCGTCGCCGCGCTGGTGGAAGCCGGTGTTGACGTGCTGCTGATCGACTCCTCCCACGGGCACTCCCAGGGCGTGCTGGATCGCATCAAAGCCACCCGCGAAGCCTATCCGGATCTGCAGATCATCGGTGGCAACGTGGCGACCGCCGCTGGCGCCAAGGCACTGGTTGCTGCCGGTGTCAACGCCGTCAAGGTCGGTATCGGCCCGGGCTCCATCTGTACTACCCGTATCGTGACCGGCGTGGGCGTGCCCCAGATCACCGCCATCTCCGATGCCGTTGATGCGCTGGAAGGCACTGGCGTTCCGGTTATCGCCGACGGCGGTATCCGCTTCTCCGGCGACATCGCCAAGGCCATTGCCGCGGGCGCCAGCTGCGTCATGGTGGGCTCCATGTTCGCAGGTACTGAAGAAGCACCGGGCGAGATCGAGCTCTATCAGGGTCGCTCCTTCAAATCCTACCGTGGTATGGGTTCTCTGGGCGCCATGTCCAAAGGCTCCAGCGACCGCTACTTCCAGACCGACAATGCCGCCGACAAGCTGGTGCCGGAAGGCATCGAAGGTCGCGTGCCGTACAAGGGTCGCCTCAAAGAGATCATCCATCAGCAGATGGGCGGCCTGCGCTCCTCCATGGGCCTGACCGGCAGCGCCACCATCGACGACATGCGCACCAAAGCTGAGTTCGTGCGCATCTCCGGCGCCGGGATGAAAGAGTCCCACGTCCACGATGTGACCATTACCAAAGAAGCCCCCAACTATCGGATGGGCTGATAAAACGGGGCCCTGCGCCCCGTTTTTCCACCCTTTTTTTATCCCGTGCCCTTTGTGACAACATCAGCCTGATGCAGGAATAAAATGACTAAAGACATTCACCAGCACCGTATCCTTATCCTCGACTTCGGTTCCCAGTACACCCAGCTGATCGCCCGCCGTGTACGCGAAATCGGCGTCTACTGCGAACTGTGGGCCTGGGACGTAACCGAAGAGCAGATCCGCGAATTCAATCCCAGCGGCATCATCCTCTCCGGCGGCCCCGAGTCCGTCACCGAAGCGGGCAGCCCGCGCGCCCCCGAGTATGTGTTCAACGCCGGTGTCCCTGTGTTCGGTATCTGCTACGGCATGCAGACCATGGCCGAGCAGCTGGGTGGCAAGGTGCAATCCTCCACCGAGCGTGAATTCGGTTACGCCAAGGTGGAAGTGCTGGGCGAGGCTGGCAAGAGCAGCGCACTGCTGCGCAACATCGAAGATGCCATCGCCGACAACGGCAATGCCCTGCTGGATGTCTGGATGAGCCACGGTGACAAGGTCACCACCATTCCGGCCGACTTCACCACCATCGCCCAGACCCCGACCTGCCCCCACGCGGCCATGGCCAATGAAGCCAAGCGCTTCTACGGCGTGCAGTTCCACCCGGAAGTGACCCACACCCGTCAGGGTGCCCGCATGCTGGAGCACTTCGTCAAAGATATCTGCGGCTGCGAATGCCTCTGGACCCCGGCCACCATCATCGACGACGCCGTTGCCCGCATCCGCGAGCAGGTGGGTGACGATGAAGTGATCCTCGGTCTTTCCGGCGGTGTCGACTCCTCCGTGGTCGCCATGCTGGTGCACCGCGCCATCGGCGATCGCCTCACCTGCGTCTTCGTGGACAACGGCCTGCTGCGCCTGAACGAAGGCACCCAGGTGATGGAGATGTTTGGTGACCACTTTGGTCTGAACATCGTCAAGGTCGATGCCGAAGAGCGCTTCCTCTCTGCCCTGGCCGGCGTTGAAGAGCCGGAAGCCAAGCGCAAGATCATCGGCCGCGTCTTCGTCGAAGTGTTTGACGATGAAGCGAAAAAGCTGAAAAACGCCAAGTGGCTGGCGCAAGGCACCATCTATCCGGACGTGATCGAATCCGCTGCCAGCAAGACCGGCAAGGCCCACGTCATCAAGTCTCACCACAACGTCGGCGGCCTGCCGGAAGAGATGAAGATGGGTCTGGTCGAGCCGCTGCGCGAGCTGTTCAAAGACGAAGTGCGCCGCGTTGGCCTCGAGCTGGGTCTGCCCTACGACATGCTCTACCGTCACCCGTTCCCGGGCCCGGGTCTGGGTGTGCGCGTCCTTGGCGAAGTGAAGAAAGAGTACTGCGATATTCTGCGCCGCGCCGATGCGGTCTTTATCGAAGAGCTGCGCAAAGCCGACCTCTACAACCAGGTCAGCCAGGCGTTCGCCGTCTTCCTGCCGGTGCGCTCCGTTGGCGTGATGGGCGATGGTCGCAAATATGACTGGGTTATTGCCCTGCGTGCCGTCGAAACCATCGACTTTATGACCGCCCACTGGGCTCACCTGCCGTACGACTTCCTCGGTCACGTATCGAACCGCATCATCAACGAGATCAACGGTATCTCCCGCGTGGTGTACGACGTCTCCGGCAAGCCGCCCGCAACCATCGAATGGGAATAAGCGGCGCGCGCCCTTCTGCCCTTCGAGCATAAAAATGCAAAAAGACGCCCTTGAGGCGTCTTTTCTTTTCTCAATCGTTTGCGCAACACATCTTCTTTTTTAGAGCAGCTTTTTTGCCACTTTGCCCCTGTCATATGTGACAGGGGCATTTTTGCCATCCCGCACTAGGCTCTCTCATGCCAATTGAGCCCGCTGTCAACAGCGGCTTGTGGCTGGGGGGAGGGCTGATCCAGTTGCAGATAGCTGCGCAAATTTGCCCATCGTCATCGCGCCAACCGGCAGTGACGATACCCCGGTGGAGACCGGAAACCACTTGAATCAACGGGGCGCAGCCCGAACGGCCAAACGAGTCGGGATCATAGAGCACGGAGAGTTTGATATGTCAGAACAAGCAGTGTTGGTGGGTGGATGGACCGCATATCACAAGCTGACCGCCGAGGATCAGGCGGTATTTGATCAGGCGCTGAAAGGATTTGTCGGGGTGCAGTACGTACCCTTTGAAGTCTCCACTCAAGTGGTGGCTGGCACCAACTACCGCTTCAAGTGCAAGAGCACTGTGCCGCTTGCCAAACCGATCCATGGCGAAGCCGTGGTACAGATCTTCAAATCACTGGACGGGGATGCCCATATCACTTCCATTACCCCGATTTGATTGGGTGGTGGGGCAGGCGGAGATCGCCTAACCGGTTTGATCTAACACCCAGCAATAAGAAAGACGCCTTAGGGCGTCTTTCTTTATCTACCATCTAGAGCCTCTGATGCGTGGTCAGGATTGGTACTTATCGATTAATTTATTGATCTTGCTCCGCAAATTATCATCATCTGCTTTTGCTTATCTGCCTTGCTCGCTATGATAGTCGTTTGGAGACGACCTTTTTGGGGTTACTTATGAGTCAAGCTAGGGAAACAGCGTGGATCAAAGGCAACAAACTGGAGGCTGTCGTGTGGTAGCTTGGTGTAATTTGGCAATGGCACGAGCAGACCGAGCGCGAAGGTGATCCGTTGCGGTTGGTCGCCTGCATTTGTCATATGTTGTGAACCTCTCGGTCTCTTGCGCCCGCAGCTTAAGCGCAACTCCGTTAAATACCAAGATGGAAAACTTAATAATAGGAGAAATTATTTAGATGGTCGAGTTCAACTTTACAGGCTTACATCCTACTTTTCTTGAGGCGCTTCAGCGCCATGAGCCATCAATTGCTTTCGCGTTGCAAGAAGGAGAAGGAAGATTTGTCTTCTTTTTTTTCTTAAAAACAGACTCACGAGGAAATATCAAGTGGGGGGATCTGGAGCTTTTTATTTTTCTAGCTCGCACTCAAACGATGTTGCGATTTAAATTGCTCGGAAACCACAAAAATGCGGGTGACTTTAAGATTCGTCTGGATATAAATGATGAGCATAAAATTAGAGAAGAATTAGGTATACAGGGTAGTCCAAATACTCCAGCGTTTGACTTGGGAAGGTTTCTCACCAGGCTGAATGATAACATTCCAGTAACTATACCTTTGAAAAATAAGGTCGAAGTAATAAAGCAGCATAAAAATGCAGTTAAAGATCATTGTCGAGAATACATTGAAGAAGCACAAAAAATTTACCTTATTAGGCTCGGTCCAGTGACGAATGGTGGAAAGCCACGAGAAGAAACACTCCGAAAGCTCTACATGATAGACGCTCCAGCAGACGATATAACTTCTTTGATCAGTGATTTGAAGCAAATTAAATGGACCGCATATTGGACGGCCAGCGAGTCCAAGGGACAGTCATTTTCTGCTATTTTTGACAAATTTCTTCAGATGCAAAAAAATGCTTGAACAACTTTTAAAATTTGACAATTTTTTTATCTAGCTAAATATTGATCTCTGCGAAAATTATAGATATCACTATTTAACAAGAAGCTATTGCCGGACAAAACTTCCATTGCACTAAAAATTTCCGTAAAGCACGGCGTTAAGCAAAAAAAGTAGCGACACTCCCTAAACTCAGGATGTAGACATGAAGGTTAAATCAATTGAAATTAGAGGGATAGGTGGTATAGATAGCCTTGATATTGATTTTAATGAAAGTATGAATTTTATTTGTGGGCCAAATGGGATTGGGAAAACAACATTGCTTGAATGCATTGCGCATTCATTTTCTTGGAACTCTTCCAACATACTTAAAAGAAACGTATCTTCTGAAAATGGTAGTGTTAAGTCTATAATTGAAATTGACGGTGTGGATACACTGGCTAAAATATCCATCGCCGATTTCGACCCGAACAAGCCGTCAACAATAAGAGGTTTGCTAGATCATTCTCCAAAACTTCTTTCCTTAAAAGTTACTAGAACTTTTGGATATCAGTCTTTAGATGCAGTACGAAAAGACGCTAATAAAGATAGAAACACTTCGTTACAGGAAGCAACGCAGGGTGTTAATGTCAATGAAGTTAAAAATTGGTTTGTTAATAGGTATTTATACTCGGCGCACGAGGGGGCTCTGACAGAGCAACAACTAAATAATTTAGAGCTGGCTAAGATAAGCTTTTCGCTTTTGAATGACGAGTTCTCGTTTAGTAAAGTTCTGGCATCTTCCAACGAGATCATGATTCACACTCCTAATGGTGAAATATACTATGAGTATCTGTCATCGGGTTTCAAATCGTGCCTATCAATTATATTTGGAATAATTAAGGAAATTGAATTAAGATTTAAGGATCCTTGTATTAATGCTAAAGACTTTGATGGTGTAATTCTAATCGATGAACTTGAGCTTCATCTGCACCCTGAGTGGCAAGGAAAAATTGCCGAAATATTATTACAGGTCTTTCCCAAAGCTCAATTCATCACTTCAACTCACAGCCCCCACATACTTCAAGGGGCCAAACCGGCAGAAATTATTGCTCTAGCTACAGACAATGGAAGAGTTTTCCGAAGAGATCTTTCACAGACTAAATATGGCTACCAAGGCTGGACTGTTGAAGAGATTCTCGTTGATGTTATGGGAATGTCAGATACTCGCACAGAAAGCTACTACCATTTGATGTCAGAATTTGAATCTGCAATAGACAACGATGACTATGGTAGATCCCAAATAGCATTTCAAGAGATAGAGCTTTTACTTCATCCTGAAAACCATCTCAGGAAACTACTAAAGTTCCAATTGGCAGCGGTAAAGGGTAATTCATGATCAAGTTAGAAAGATTCCCAAAGCCAGAGTTTCTCACCGATGAAAAAGTAGAAAAGCTAGTTGAAGAGTTCAAAAAATCTGGTTCAAGCGTGTGGAATACTGATCCAATAAAAGAGCCACTTCTTAATTCAAGTTATGGTAAATGTTCTTATTGCGAATGTGATTTAACCGAAGAAAGTAAATATATGGAAGTTGAACACTTCGAGGACAAAAAACATAACCCAGACAAAGTGGTTACGTGGGAGAATCTATTGCCATCATGTAAAAAATGTAATGGTTCTAAGAGTTCTCATGATGTTATTTCTGACCCAATATTAAATCCATACGTTCAAGACCCAAAAGATCATTTAGCTATCCGGCTATTTCGTATGAGGGGATTAACTAAAATTGGAAAAAACAGCATTGATGTGGTCGGTCTAAATAACCAAGAAAGGCTTGTTCTGAAGCGATTTGAAATCGGAAGCCAAGCTGCCGATTCTATCGAACTCGCATGGGAAAGATATCATACCTTTAAGTCTAATAAGCGAACTCAGTTCAAAAACCGACTAATTAACCTTGTAGAGGGTATTCTTTTAGAGTGTCAACCTAGAGCTATCTATGCTGCTACGACTGCAACCGTAGTGCTGACTGATTCTAGTTTTCTTGAGCTTATAGATACTATGAAGGTTGACGACTTATGGAGCGAAGATTTAGAGGCGCTACATACAACTGCACAGAATTTGGCACTACAATGCGCTTAATAAGTCAAAGCACTCGGCCGCAGTATTGCTGCGCCGGTATTTGAGGCGTTAGGCTACATAAACGAGAGTTATGGATAGACAACGCGTTAATGATCTTGGGTCAGCGGTACTGCATTGGCTTTGTTTTCAACATTTTTGTGGTCGCGGAACATTGATCTCCAAATACTACGATGCCCTGTGAGAAATCAACTAAAGGGGCAATCTCTTCTCCGAACTCTCTATTATGCCCCCCCCCCTTGATATCGCCGGACGACTGTCCGGCGATATCTGATGGGTGTTTCTTCACGGCAAAGCCAGCTCGATTTCTCCCGTAGCATGTAGCGCATAAAGGTCAAGAAGCTCACTCATACCTCGCTGCTTCCCAGGCGTGTATCGCCTGTTTGCGGGTCTCGCCCCAGTGATAGCCGCCGAGTTTACCGTTTTGCTGGATGACTCGGTGACAGGGGATCATCAAGGCGACGGGGTTGGCGCCCACCGCCAACCCCACGGCGCGGGCGGCTTTGGGGTTGCCGACGGCGCTCGCCACCTGGGCGTAGCTCACCACCTTGGCGGGCGGGATCTGCAGCAGCGCCCGCCAGACGCTGATCTGAAAGTTGGTGCCGCTCACGTGCAAGGAGATGGGGCGATCCGGCGCCTTGCTGCCATCGAACATGGTGTCGATGACCCCTTGGGTGCGTGATGGCGCTTCTTGCAACGTTGCCTCAGGCCAGCTGTGGGCGAGGGCGGCCAGTGGCGCCTCTGGGGCCTTGTCATCGAGAAACGAGAAGTTGCACACCCCCCGCGGGGTCAGGGCGACGAATGCCTGGCCGAAGGGGGTGTCGTGCACCCCGTGATCGATAACCAGCCCAGCCCCGCGCTGCTTGTACTCGCCCGGCGTCACCGCTTCGAGCTGCACGAAGTGATCGTAGAGCCGCGAACCGCTGCTAAGGCCCAGGGTATCGGCCACCTCAAGCAGGGGGCGCGACTCCTGCAGCAGCGCCTTGGCCCGCTCCAGGGTCAGCACCTGCAGATAGCGTTTGGGCGTCACTCCGGCCCAGCGGCTGAACAGCCGCTGGAAGTGAAAGGGACTTAAGTGAACGTGCGCCGCTATCTCGTCCAGAGTGGGCTGGCGCTCCACCTGACTTGCGATAAAACGGATGGCATCGGCGATGCGGGCGTAATCAGACATAAGGCGCTCTCACGATAAGGTTGCGGTCGCAGGGTGTGGGGGGCGACAACATCATGTGCGACAAATTGATACCCCACCATCGGCCAGCAGGGCAATGCCGGTGGTAAAGCTGGATGCATCGGACGCGAGATAAAGGGCCGAGCGGGCGATCTCCTCCGGTTGGGCCAGCCGTTTGAGGGCATGCATATTCTGCACAAAGGCGAGGCTCTCTGGCGTATTGGCAAAAGCCCGCCCCATGGGAGTGTCGGTGCCCCCCGGCAGCAGGGCGTTGACCCGCACCCCTTGTGCCCCATACTCGGCAGCCAGCACCCGGGTCAGGCCAATCAGGCCCGCTTTGCTCGCCGCATAGGCCGCCATGCCGGGCAGCCCCAGGGTATGGCCGACGAAGGTAGAGGTGAAAATAAGCGAGCCGCCGCCACGTGCCAGCATGGCGGGGATCTGGTACTTGGCTCCCACAAAGGCGCTGGTGAGGTTGGTATCCAGCGTTTCCTGCCACTGCGCCAGTTCAAGCTCCTCTACGCTGCACGGCGTGCCTGTGGTACCGGCGTTGTTGAAGGCGATATCGAGCCCGCCGAAACGGGTTAGCGCGAGCTCCACCAGATCGCGGGCGTAACTCTCGCTTTTCACATCCCCCGCCAGACTCACCGCCTGGCCCCCCTCATGGCGGATCTCCTCCACCAGCAGGTCTAGCTCGGGCTGGCGGCGGGCGCCGACGACGACGCTGGCCCCTTCGCGGGCAAACAGGATGGCGCTGGCGCGACCGATGCCGGAGCTGGCGCCGGTGATGATGGCGACCTTGTTGGACAGTAATGACATGGCAGTTCCCTCGCTGAGTGTGTTGTGCGCCAAATCAGTGGGGCACAGGGTTGGCTGTGGGTTGGAACTCCAATAGGTTCCAACCGACTTGGGTTTGGCCCCCACTATGGCAACCACTCCTCGCTGGAACGACCCGAATCTTGCTCTCTTTCTCTCCAACTTGTTTTGCTGCATGTCGAAACAGGCCTTTGCGGCAACAAAAGGGGAGAACTGCGCCCCGAATTCTTTATAATGCCCCCCTTTAAAATCGCCGGACCCGGGTTCGGCGCGCTGATGGTCGCTGTGCCATCAGGCAGATCATCAGGATTGAGAAACGGTTATGCATACTCTGGAACAGCTGCGCGCGGGTGAACTGTGCGGTGCCCGCCATTTGAAGCTCTCTGAAAATCTGACGGAGTTCCCCCACGAGATTTTGAGCCTGAAAGAGACGCTGGAGGTGCTGGATCTCACCGGCAACCAGCTGAGCGCGCTTCCTGACGAGCTGGCCGGGTTTGGCAAACTGCGCATTATCTTCTGCTCCGAGAACCGCTTTACCGAGCTGCCCGAGGTGCTGGGGCGTTGCCCGGCACTCACCATGGTGGGCTTTAAGGCCAACCGGATTGCTACCGTCTCGGCCAAGGCGCTGCCCGCCGGTTTGCGCTGGCTGATCTTGACCGATAACGCAATTGAGCGCCTGCCCAATGAGCTGGGCCAGTGCGACGCCCTGCAAAAGCTGATGCTGGCGGGCAACCGCCTGCGCGAGCTGCCGACGAGCCTTGCCAACTGCCGCAATCTGGAGCTGCTGCGCATCGCGGCCAATCGCATCGAACGCTTCCCCGAGTGGCTGCTGGCGCTGCCGCGCCTTGCATGGCTCGCCTATTCCGGCAACCCCTTTAGCGAAGGGGAGGAGGCGCGGGCCATCGATGATGCCCATGTCGCTCCCCTTGCCTGGGAGACGCTGGCGCTCGGCGAACTGCTAGGGCAGGGGGCATCCGGCGTTATCCAGCGCGCCACCCTTGTGGGTAATCCTGCAGATGCAGTGACTCAGGCCAGCGGCAGAACCGATGCCAGTCAGGTGGCGGTCAAGCTGTTCAAGGGAGCGGTGACCAGCGATGGACTGCCTCGCAGTGAGATGGCGGCGTCGTTGGCGGCGGGCACTCATCCCAACCTTATCAAGGTGATAGGCAAAGTGACGGATCACCCCTCCGGCATTCCGGCGCTGGTAATGGAGCTGATCGACCCGGCCTTTACCAATCTGGCCGGGCCGCCGAGCCTGGACTCCTGCACCCGGGATGTCTATCCCGAGGGGCTGCATCTGAGTGTGCCGGATGCGCTGGCGATGGCCCATGGCATCGCCTCGGTGGCGGGCCATCTGCACCGCGCGGGCATCATGCACGGGGATCTCTACGGTCACAATATCCTGTTTGCCCGTGGGTCTGACGCACCGGCTCGCGCCCTGCTGGGGGATTTTGGCGCCGCTTCCTTATATGACCGCTGCGACCGCGAGCGGGCGCTGGGCCTTGAGCGTTTGGAAGTGCGCGCCTTTGGTTGCCTGCTGGAGGAGCTGTTGGCCCATTGCGATACGCAAGACTCACCACTCGATGGCTTGCATCAACTCAAAGCGGCCTGCCTCTCGGAACTCCCCGCCGATCGTCCCGATTTTGCTTATATCGAGCGTCAGCTGGCGGCCGCTCGCGCCACGCTGTCGTGATCTTTCTGGCGTTGGCGGGCACGTTTTGGCCTGCCAATGTCATTCCTTTCATTGATTCATTCATTGCCATACTCCCATGACGTTTTTGCATGGATTGGTATGCTTTGCCCGTTATAAACGCAGCCAATTGCGATCATTGCGACAGCGAGGCGCGCGGCAAGGGGACGTCACGCCATTCGCCCGATAACACGCAGAGGCTGTGCGGCAAAAAGGGGAGGACAGAGGGTTGCGCGGTGCCGGTTAAGTTGTGATATTGAGGCATCTTTAGTACAGAAGGGTAATAACGATGGAAGCTGCGTTTTGGCATCAGCGTTGGGAAGAGAACCGGATTGGCTTTCATCAGGCGGACTTCAACCACTGGCTGCAATCCTGGTGGTCAGCCCAGCAAGCGGACGAGCCGGTGCTGGTTCCCCTGTGCGGCAAGTCTCGCGATATGCTCTGGCTGAGCGCTCAGGGCCATCCGGTCGACGGTTTCGAGCTATCGAGCCTTGCCGTCAGCCAGTTCTTCAGTGAAAACCAGCTCGCCGCGACCGTGAGCGAGGTGGGCCCTTATCAGTGCCATCAAGTGGACAGCCTGCGCATTTTTCAGGGGGATTTTTTCGCCGCCCCCAGTCTGGGTCGCCGTTACCGGCTGGTCTATGACCGCGCGGCGCTGATCGCCCTGCCGACCGCGATGCGCCGCCAGTATGCAGCCCTGATCAGTTCGCTGGTCGAGACCGGTGGCCAGATCCTGCTGGTGACCCTCGAATATCAGCCTGAGCAGCAGAGTCAGCCCCCCTTCTCGGTGGGTGAGATGGAGGTGCGAGCCCTGTTTGAGCGCGATTTTCGTATCGAGGTGCTGGGGCGCGCCGCCGAGGTGGATCACCCGCGGGTGCTGTCGGGTCAGCTCTCCTACTTCGATGAGGTGGCCTACCGACTGGTTCGCCGGGGCTAACGGGCAGCTAACGGGCGGCCAAAGGGTGATCTGCGCCGACAAATCGTCGGGCTACGCGCTCTTCGCTACCTCCTTTGACGTAGATCAACGTGACTGGCGGGGGGAGTGCCTAATATGAGGCTGTTTCTCAATCACTGTTGGCATTGCAAAGCGAGTATCGGGTCTTTCCCGCTTGCTGATCAGCAACTCAGTGTCTGATTTTCACGCTCATGTTCACTTTTGGCGGCTTTGGTCGCAATTGTTATGGTTTTTCCAGCCGACCCTGATGGGTCGGCTTTTTATTGCCTGCGATTTGCCGTGGGAATGGAAAAACGGGGGGAAGTCGAGGCCTGATCAGGCCTCGAAGGTGGCGGCATTGAGCCGAAATGCCCGTGGATCGTCGATAAACTGGCCGGTGATCCGCTCGTCATGTTCGTGCCCCTGACCATAGCTGCAGAGGATCAGCCGATCGGAGGTGCGCGAGCGCAGTTGGGTGATAAAGCGCACCAGATCGGCGCGGCTCAACTTGCCCACCTCGTCGCAGACCCGCTCCCGTTGATCGAACCCCAGATCCTTGTTGCCGATGCTGACCCACAGCCGCTGGCCGCGACTGCGCAGGTTGGCATCCCGCTCGCTCAGCTGGGCTTGCAGCCCCGCCTTGCTCTCCTGCCACTGCTGTTCGGTGAATTCGAGCATGGCGAGCGGGAAGAGGTCGATAAACTCCTCCACCGCATCGAGCAGGATCTGCGGTCCCGCCACCGGCGACTGGATATAGAAGATCAGCCCCGGATGGCGATTGAGGGGCAGGTTGCCGGCTCCCACCACATACCCCAGTTGCTGGCGGGTGCGCAGCTCGTGGAAGAAGGTGGAGGACATGATGTGGTTTGCCAGAGTGAAGCAGGCGAGATCCCGCGCCCGGGTGGTGCGGGACTGGTAGTAGACCAGCAGTGCCGAGTCCTCGTGATCGCAACCCTGCTCGCGAATAAGGGTGCCCCTGTCCTGAATGGAGATGAGCGGGCGGCGGGTCTCGCCGCTCGGCTTGCTGCTGGTGCCATTGATATCGCTCAGGTGACGCTCCATCAGAGCGGCCAGCTCCAGCGCTTCGGCGGCAGTCCAGTCGCCGTGTACCAGCGCCTCGACATGCACCTCGCCAAACAGTTGGGCCACGAAGCCGGGCATCTCCTCCAACTCTACCGTGCGCAGGTGGCGCAGCAACTGCTCGAACGGCGGGTTGTTCGGTTGCAGCAAACTGGTGAGCTGGTTAAAGAGTTGGGAGATGGGGCGCGCCTTGGACTGGTTGTCCCAGTTGCGAATGAGCTGCTCCTTGATCTCGGCGAAGCGACCCGGATCCGGATAGCCCAGGGTGCGGTTGCCGAGGATCATGTCGAGCAACAGCGGCTGCTTGTCGGCAAAACCGCTCAGGTTGATGGTAAAGCCCCCCTGATGGGCATAGATCTGGTAACCCAGCCCCGCCAGCTCCGCCGGATAGGTGAGGGCGTTGAGGTGGTCGGCCAACAGCTCCACGGCGAGGCGTGCCATGGCGATATTGCGCGGATTTTTGACCGCATGTTCGCTGTCGATGGAGATATAGAGATTGCCCTTGGGCACGCTGAACAGGTGCTCATGGAGGTGCCAGAGGCGAAAACCGGGGCGATCGATAAGGCAGGCGGGCATGTCGGCGGCAAGCTCGGGTGTGCGCGGATCGAGCCTACTGCTGATAAAGGGGTTGGGCTTGGGTAGCGCTAGCGCCGGATCCGGTTCGCTCTGCTGCCAGCGAATTTTCTCGGCCTCGGTAATGGTCGTCACGCTGTAGGGGGTCTGATACCAGCGGGCCAGCCGATCGGTCGCCACTTCCGGCGCAGTGATGGTGATACGCAAATTGTGCGGGGTGAGCTTGGCGAGGAAGCGGCGGATCAGCTGCTCGTCATATTCGAGCATCATGTAGTCGCCGTAGAGCAGATCCTCAGGTTTGTAGCTAAAGAGGTTGAGCACCAGCCCCGACACCGTATCGAGGGGGCGGCCGCGCTCCTGAAAGCGGAACGCCGATTCGAGCACGGTGCGCTTCTCGTCGTAGCGCCAGCTCTGCAGCCCTTCGCGGCCAATCAGTTTCAGATAGCCAAACAGGGCGGCGAGGATGTCGTCCACATGCTCAAGGCCCAGAGGGGTGAGGCCGAAGTTGACGCCAAAATCCTTGAAGTTGGCGCCGCTAATGCCACCGCCCGCCGAGAGCTGGTTGACCCAGCCTTTTGCCTTGAGCAGGGAGAGCAGGCTGCCATCCCCCTCGTAGCCAATCAGATGGCTCAGGAAGGTGAGGGGCTTTTTGTCGTAAAACTCGTCCACATTGGGCAAGGGGAAGCTGAGCGAAAGCTTGCGGGTCTCCTTGACCGGATTGATGTGGATGCGCACGCCGAGATCGTCGAGCCGGTAGAGTGGCATGGTGAGGGTCGGGGTTCCCAAATTGCGATTCAAAATGGGAGCAAAGTAGCGACAGCACCACTGCAACTGGGTATCGATGGATTCCGGCGAGATCATCACCAGCGCCATGCGATCCGCGCTGTAGTGGCTTTCGTAAAAACGGATAAGGTCGGAGCGCAGATCCCGTCCCGGCAGAGCGGCCAGGGTATCGAGGTTGCCCACCGAGAACTTGGAGAAGGGGTGCGCCGGGTTGACCGTCTCTTTATGCACCTGATAGCTGCGGCGCATATCATCCTGCAGCTTGAGGCGATACTCGGAGTCGACCGCGTTGCGCTCCTTGTCCACCCACTCCGGATCAAACGTGGGGCAGATAAAGAACTGGGAGAAGCGATCCAGCCCAGCTTCGAAGAAGCCGTTGTCGATCTCGAAGAAGAAGTTGGTGAACTCGGTACCGGTCCAGGCGTTGTTGCTGCCGCCATGACGGCTCATAAATTGCTGGTACTCACCAGGCTTGGGGTAGGTGCAGGTGCCGAGAAACAGCATGTGCTCCAGAAAATGGGCCATTCCCTGCCGGTCAGCGGGATCGTCAAAATGGCCGGTATTGACCGCCAGCGAGGCGGCGGATTTGTCGGTGTCGGGATCACAAATCAACAAGACCCTGAGCCGGTTGGCCAGCTCCAGAAAATGGTATTGCCGATGGTCATTGGGACTGGCATATGGGCTCATTGGCGTGTGACTCACGTTGGATTTATTTGAATTTAAACATGATTATCGACCCCGCTATCCCGTCAGGCAAACCCTTTTCTGAGAGGTAGCGCAATTGTTTCCACACCCGTGGCGGGGTAAGATCCCCCGGCTATCAAAACAGGCCCGTTGGGCGAGGTTGTAATGAAGATCTATATCATGCGTCATGGCCAGGCTGGCATGAATGCGAAAACAGATGAACAGCGTCCATTGACCGAGCAGGGTATTGAAGAGTCTATCCAGATGGCCCGCTGGCTGGCGCCTCAGCTGATTGGCCCGCTGGATCGGGTGATACACAGCAACTATCTGCGGGCACGCCAGACCTGGCAAGCCATATGCAGTGAATTACCTGACGCAGCAGCCGTTGAAGAGAGTGGCGACATTACCCCTTACGGTGATCCCGCTTTCGTGGCCAGCTACCTCACCACCCTGGCGCAGCAACATGACCAGATCCTGATGGTCAGCCATCTGCCGCTGGTGGGTTATCTGGTGCAAAGCCTCTGCCCGGCCGCAGGAGCACCCATGTTTGCCACCTCGGGGATCGCCTGTATCGAGTGGCACGATGGCAAAGGAGCCTTGCTCTGGCTCGAAGGGCCGCATACAATAGGCTAAAAGTTAATAAAAAGTTATAGATTGAATTTTTTGGGAAGAGATGGGCGAGTTTTCCGGATTTTTATAAATATTTTACGGAATTAATTCGCAGAAGCTGCTGTCATACGGATACAACTGCAAGAGGTTGCAAACGATGAGAGTGTTCAAGAAGTACCTGCCACTGATGGTGGCAAAGCATGTCAAAACCTTCTTTAAAGGTCGGATTTACATCCATGGTCGGGGGCGGTTTGATTTCCAATCCGGTTTGTTGCTGATGCCGAATCCGGCGGATATTCCCCACCGCCAGACAGTCACCGAGGTCAACGAGCTGATCTCCAGACTGCACATGGATGCCGCGTGATGCGCTTCTGAACCTGTTTCTGCACTGATATGCCCGCACTTTTGCGGGCATATTTGTTTCTGGCGACTGGCGTTCACCGCGTGGCTGTTCAGGCCCACACCTTTGTTTATCTTCCATCGCCCCCTATACTGGCCCGCTGTTCTCTCTTCGGTCTGGATCTTCTCATGCCCCTTGCCTTTCTGTTTCCCTTCTCCTGCATTGCCATTTGGGCTGGCAATGGCATCGTCAGTAAACTGGCGGTTGGTGTGTTGTCCCCGGCAGCCTTGGCCTGGTCGCGCTGGGTGGTGGCTGCGCTGGTATTAAGCCCGTTTCTGGCCCGTCGGGTATGGCGTGAGCGCGTCCGCTTGCGCGCTGGCCTTTGGCAGATCGCCATGCTTGCCTCGCTGGGCATGGTGCTCAACCAGACTTTTGGGTACTACGCGGCGCAAACCCTGGGAGCCACCGAGATGGGGTTGATGATGGGTCTGACGCCGCTGCTGACCGTGTTGTTCAGCATCTGGCTGCTGCGCGAACGTCCCACCTGGGGCGCCGTGCTGGGGGCGCTGCTTTCCCTCCTTGGCTTGTCTATCTTGCTGGGGCAGGGGGATCCGACCCGGCTGTTTACCCAAGGCATTCATATCGGCTCTGTCTATATGCTGATTTCGGCCGGTACTTATGCCCTTTACAGCGTGCTGCTCAAGAAGTGGGATCTGGGGCTCGACAACTGGTCGTTGCTCTACGGTCAGGTGATCTGCAGTGTGGTGATCCTGACCCCCTTCTTTTTGCTGATGGATGGCCAGTGGCCGGATGGCCGGGCCCTGTGGCTGATCCTCTATGCCGGTATCCCCACCTCGGCGCTCTCGCCCTGGCTCTGGATGCAGGGTATCGCCCTGCTTGGTGCCAACCGTACCGCCATCTTTATGAACCTGTTGCCGGTGATGACGGCTGGCCTTGCCATCACCCTGCTGGGTGAGCGGTTGACCAGCTATCACCTGATCGGGGGCGGTCTGACCCTGCTGGGGGTTTTGCTGGCACAGCTCTTGGTGCGTCCTGTGGTGATGGGTCGCCGCCGGGTAGTGCTGGCTCCTTGTCCCGAAGAGTAATCTTGCGCGAAAGCGTAGATGGGCCTAATGGCCCGCTTGGCCGCCAACGAAAAGCGCCTGCAGCAATGCAGGCGCTTTTTTATGGTTACATCTTCCTAGCCGGTTACTGGGCAACCAGATAGAGCTCCTTGCTGTAGACCACATCCTGCGGGTTAAGGTGGGGGTAGCCTTTCACGAAAGGCTTGAGCAACCTGGATTTGACCGAGAAATAGATGGGCGCGATGGGGGCATCCGCATCAATGAGTGCCTCTGCCTGTTGATACAGGGCATTGCGTTCAGCGGGATCCAGCGAGTCGTGGGCCTTGGCCAGTAGGGCGTCGTACTCCTTGTTGAACCACTTGCCGCTGTTGGCACTGCTGCTGGAGGTCATGATATCGAGGAAGGTGGAGGCATCGTTATAATCCCCGTTCCAGCCATAGCGGCTAACGCCGAAATCCCCCTCGTTGAGTGCCGAGACCATGGTCTTCCACTCCATGTTGTTGAGGGTGGCAGTGACCCCCAGGTTGTGTTTCCACATGGAGGAGACGGCCAGCGCAATCTTTTTGTGGCTCTCGTTGGTGTTGTAGAGAATGTCCACGGTGAGTGGCTTGTCCGGGCCATATCCCGCTTCGGCCAACAGGGCTTTGGCTTGCTTGATCCGCTCCTCTTTGCTCTGCAGCTGGCTGGCCGGTTTTTTCAATTCAAAACCGTCCACAATGGGGGGAGTGAAGCTATATGCGGCAATTTGTCCCTGTCCCAGGATCTTGTCGGTGATGGTCTCCCGGTCGATGGCGAGCGAGAGCGCCTTGCGTACTTTCGGGTCATCGAACGGTTTGCGCTGGGTATTGAAGACATAGTAATAGCTGGCCAGCGTGGGGACGCTGACCAGTTCTTCCGGGCTCTTGCTCTTGAGCTGTTTGTACTGCTCCAGCGGATAAGTGGTGTAGTGCAGTTCACCGGTGCGATAGCGGTTGTAGGCGGCGGTTTCCGAGACGATCTCCAGATAGATCACCTTGTTCAGGACGGTGTGCTGGTTGTTCCAGTAGTGGGTATTGCGCTCGGCACTCAGCCGCTCGTTGGGGGTCCACTCCTTGAGTACAAAGGCACCGTTGGAGACGATATTGCCCGGTTTGACCCAATCTTTACCGTATTTTTCAATGGTGGCCTTGGGGGCCGGGAACGTGGTGTAGTGGGCCAGCGTCTTCAGGAAGAAGGGAACCGGATTTTTCAGGGTGACCTGCAGGGTGTAGTCATCGAGCGCCTTGATCCCGAGCTCTGAAGGGCTCTTCTTGCCCTGTGTCACCTCGCTTGCATTGACCACACCGGTCAACTCGATAAACCAGGCGTAGTTGGAGGCCGTCTTGGGGTCGGCCGCCCGTTGCCAGCCGTAGACATAATCGGCGGCGGTGACTGGTTCACCGTTTGACCACTTGGCCTCGGGCCTCAGCTTGAAGGTGTAGACGGTACCTGTCTTGTCGACCTCGTAGCTGACGGCGCCTGCTGGTTTGATCTTGCCGGTATTATCCAGCTCATAGAGCCCTTCAAACAGATCGTTGACGATGGCACTACCGGCGGTCTCTTCCACCAGCTGGGGGTCGATGGTGGTGGGTTCGGTGCCGATATTGGTCACGTAGATTTGTTGGGCATCCGGCAGCAGCTTGGTACCGGCAGGCACCTGGGCAGCCCAGGCGGGAAGGGCAAACAGTCCGGCTACCATGCCGGCAATGAGAGTCTTGTTCATTGATAATCCTTGAGTTTTATTTGCTTCCAAAGCGAAATCAGTGTGCTGGATTGGCGATCGGATCTCAAGAGGCAATGGCTAAGGGAGCAGCAGGCCCATCAGACTCCATTTTTAATGGCTCAAGGCCAGTCAGCTCATGGCTTGTCGCAGGTTATTGCCACGAATTAAGGGTCCGAAAGTGATCGATTGAAACCGAATAAAACGCGTCTTTTACCATAACGTGAGGCGAAATAGCCTATTTATTAGGCCGCTTAATTCGCTGCAAAAACAAAAAACAGACGTTACATTAGGTTACAAATCAAGGCCGCCGGTGATCGGCATTTTTTTTGCCGATGCCTGCAAACGTTTTCAATGCCAACGGATGCGATCTAAAGGAACAAAAATGCGAAACATGATCACCATGGGTGAGTTCATCGTCAAAAAGCAGGCGGATTATCCTACCGCGACCGGCGAGCTGACCTCGTTGCTCAGCTCGATCCGCCTTGCTGCCAAGGTGGTGAACCGGGAGATCAACAAGGCGGGACTGGCGGATATCATCGGTTCCATGGGCGCTGAAAACGTACAGGGCGAGGTGCAGCAGAAGCTGGATGTCTACGCCAACGAACGCTTCAAGGCGGCGCTGGAAGCGCGCGGTGAGGTGTGTGGCATGGCCTCGGAAGAAGAAGAGGACTTCGTCGCCTTTGACTCGCCGCTCTCTAAAAACTCCAAGTATGTGGTGCTGATCGACCCGCTCGATGGCTCTTCCAATATCGACGTCAACGTCTCGGTCGGGACCATCTTCTCCATCTACCGCCGTTTGAGCCCGCAAGGTTCGCCGGTGACCCTGGAGGACTTCCTGCAGCCGGGCAACCGTCAGGTCGCCGCCGGTTATGTGGTCTACGGCTCCTCTACCATGCTGGTCTACACCACCGGTTTTGGCGTCAACGGCTTTACCTACGACCCTTCCATCGGCTGCTTCTGCCTCTCGCACGAGAACATTCGTATTCCGGAGGAGGGCAAGATCTACTCCATCAACGAGGGTAACTACATCAAGTTCCCGGACGGGGTGAAGAAGTACCTGAAATATTGTCAGGAGCGCGACGAGGCGACCCACAGACCCTACACCTCCCGCTATATCGGATCCCTGGTCTCCGATTTCCATCGCAACCTGCTCAAGGGCGGCATCTACATCTATCCGTCCGGCACCAACTCGCCGAACGGCAAGCTGCGTCTGCTCTATGAGTGCAACCCGATGGCGTTTCTGGTGGAGCAGGCTGGTGGCAAGGCCTCCGATGGCTTTGGCCGGATCATGGATCTCCAGCCCACCGCGCTGCACCAGCGCACCCCTTACTTCGTTGGCTCGACCAAGATGGTGGAGCGGGCCGAAGCCTTTATGCGCGAGTTCTCCGCCCATGAGGATCCAGCCAACCAGGGCTGAACGTACGCAGTAGTCAGAAAGCAAATAAAAAACGGGAGCCGATTTGGCTCCCGTTTTAGTTGGCGTTATCTGTCTGGCTCTACGCCAGCATTACAGAGACTCACAGACTGTTGTTGGCCAGATCAGCCAGCAAACCATCCACCAGTTTCAGGCGCATGGCGCGATCCTGGGTCGGTACCTGGAAACGCAACCGGGTCGGCCCGTCCATCTTGTAGACCCTTGGCTGGCTGGAGAGCAGCTTGACCAGATAGGCCGGATTGACCTTGGTCTCCTGGGTGAAGTCGAGATAGCCGCCGCGCTCGCTCATCTCCACCCGGCGAATGCCAAGGGCGGTGGCACGCTGACGGAAGGCAGCCAGCTCCAGCAGGGTTTTGGTCGCCTCCGGCAAGAGGCCGAAGCGGTCGATCAGCTCCACTTTCAGCTCGCGCAGCTCCTGCTCGTCCGCCGCACTGGCGATCCGCTTGTACATGGAGAGACGCATGTTGACGTCCGGAATATAGTCATCCGGCAGCAGTGCAGGCAGGCGCAGTTCTACCTCGGTGTGCTGGCTCATCAGCTGCTCCAGCGATGGCTCCTTGCCATTTTTCAGTGCCTCGACCGCCTGCTCCAGCATCTCCATGTAGAGGGTGAAGCCGACCGATTCGATCTGGCCGCTCTGATCGTCGCCGAGCAGTTCGCCCGCGCCACGGATCTCCAGATCGTGGGTCGCCAGCGCAAAACCGGCGCCGAGATCTTCGAGCGAGGCGATCGCCTCCAGCCGCTTGGCCGCATCCTTGGTCATCAGCTTGGGATGGGGGGTGAGCAGGTAGGCGTAGGCCTGATGGTGGGAGCGGCCAACCCGGCCCCGCAGCTGGTGCAACTGGGCCAGACCGAGATGATCCGCCCGATCCATGATGATGGTGTTGGCGCTCGGAACGTCGATACCGGTTTCGATGATGGTGGTGCAAACCAGCAGGTTGAAGCGCTGGTGGTAGAAGTCAGACATGATCCGCTCAAGGTCACGTTCACGCATCTGGCCGTGGGCGATGCCGATGCGGGCCTCTGGCACTAGCTCCGCCAGGTCGGCTGCGCACTTCTCGATGCTCTCGACATCGTTGTGCAGATAGTAAACCTGACCGCCACGCTTCAATTCCCGCAGTACCGCTTCGCGCACCACCGCCGGTTCGTGCTGGCGCACGAAGGTCTTGATGGCGAGTCGCTTGGCGGGTGGGGTGGCGATGATGGAGAGATCCCGCATGCCGGACATCGCCATATTGAGGGTGCGCGGAATAGGGGTGGCGGTGAGAGTGAGGATATCCACATCGGCTCGCAGCGCCTTGATCTTCTCCTTCTGGCGCACCCCGAATCTGTGCTCCTCATCGACGATGAGCAGTCCCAGATCCTTGAAGGTGAGTTCGGAGCCGAGCAGCTTGTGGGTGCCGATGATGATATCCACCTTGCCCTCCGCCAGCTCTTTCATCACTGCGGTCTGCTCCTTGGCGGAGCGGAAGCGGCTCAGCACCTCGACCCGCACCGGCCAGTTGGCGAAGCGGTCGCGGAAGTTGTCGTAGTGCTGTTGCGCCAGCAGGGTGGTGGGCACCAGCACGGCGACCTGTTTGCCGCCATGCACGGCCACAAACGCCGCCCGCATAGCCACTTCGGTTTTGCCGAAACCGACGTCGCCGCACACCAGTCGGTCCATGCTCTTGGCCTGACACATGTCCCCCAGCACCGCATTGATGGCGTTGAGCTGATCGTCGGTCTCCTCGAACGGGAAGCTTGCAGCAAACTGGCGATAGGCCTCTTTGTCGTGCTTGAAGGCAAAACCGGCGCGAGCAGCGCGATGAGCGTAGACATCCAGCAACTCGGCTGCCACGTCGCGCACCTTCTCCGCCGCCTTGCGCCGTGCCTTGCTCCAGGCTTCGCCGCCGAGCTTGTGGCTGGGCGGGTTATCAGAACCGGTATAGCGGCTGATAAGGTGCAAACTGGTGACCGGCACGAACAGCTTGTCGCCGCCGGCATATTCGAGAGTCAAAAACTCGGTGGGCAGACCACCGGCGTCGATGGTTTCCAGTCCCAGATAGCGGCCGACCCCGTGATCCAGATGGACCACCGGCTGACCCTGGGTCAGCTCGCCCAGGTTTCTGATCACTGCATCGGAGCTTAAGTTCTTGCTCTTCTCTCGCGCCCGTTTGCTGCGCACCTTGCCGCCCAGCAGTTCGGTCTCGGTGATCAGCGCCAATGGATCCTGACCGGCCTCCTGCCACAGGAAGCCACGTTCAAGCGGTGCCACCAGCAGGCCGTGACGATCCTGGCTTGCCATAAAGGCGTCGAGGGAGGGGAACTCTTTAGGTTGCAGCGAGATACGCGCCAGCAGATCGCCGAGCACCTCCCGCCGCCCTTCGGATTCCACCGCAAACAGGGTGCGCCCGGCAAAGCCTTGCAGGAACTGGTTAAGCGCCAGCAGAGGTTGCTCTTTGCTGTGATCGAGTTGCAGATCGGGCAGCGCGGAGATGGGCAGATCGTGCTGACCGGCATCACCGGCGGTGGCGGCCTCTTGCAGCCGCACCGCGCCATATTGGCCGAGGGAGGCAAAGAGCTGCTCCACCGGCAGATAGAGCTGGGCCGGTGGCAGCAGTGGGCGGGTGTTGTCCCAGCGTCTGTCTTCATAGCGCTGGCCGATGTCGTTCCAGAAACGCTGGGCGGCGGGGTAGATATCCCCCACAGTGAGCAGCAGGGTCTCTTCCGGCAGGTAGTCAAACAGGCTGGCGGTCTGGTTGAAGAAGAGCGGCAGATAATACTCGATGCCGGCAGGCCAGCGCCCCTTGCTCACCTCCTGATAGACGGAACCCTCGGCCCGCGACAGCTCGAACTGCTCGCGGAACTGGCCGCGAAACAGTTCGATGGCCGCCTCGTCGGTAGGGTATTCCCGGGCGGGCAGCAGGCTGACCGTCTTGACCGGTTCGCTGGAGCGCTGGGTTTCGGGATCGAATGGGCGGATGGAGTCCACTTCATCGTCGAAGAAGTCGATGCGATAGGGGCTGCTACTGCCCATGGGGAAGAGATCGAGCAGGGAGCCGCGGGCGGCAAATTCGCCATGTTCCAGCACCTGATCCACCGCCACGTAACCCGCCTCGGCCAGGCGTCCGCGCAGCTGTTGCAGATTGAGGCGCTGGCCGGCCTTCACCATCAGGCTGTATTTGTCGAGATAGACCCGGGGGGCGCAGCGCAACATCAGGGTGGAGATGGGGACAATGAGTACCCCCTTGCTCATCTGCGGCAGCTTGTAGAGAGTCTCGAGCCGCTGGGAGATGATGTCCTGATGGGGAGAGAAGGTGTCGTAGGGCAGGGTCTCCCAATCGGGGAACAACAATACTGGCGCGGACTGATCGGCTAGCTGCTTGCCTGCCAGCAAATACTGAAGCTCCTGCTCCAGGCGCAGGGCGCTCGGGGTATCGGCGGTGATAAGCAGTACCGGCCCCTTGGCTTCACTGGTGAGACGGGCTGCAATCAGCGAGAGGCTGCTGCCGACCAGCTGGCCGAGCGTGATCTTTTGGCCCGCTTTGGCGGGCAAGGCGGGGAGTGTCATTGGCATGATTCGATTCTTTTAACGTTGACGTTATCTATCGCGACGTTCGCTATGGTTAGCGCTGACGTTCTTGGGCGCGCAGCTTGAGCTGCTTCGATTGCACGTGGAGGCTGGCACGAACCAGCAGTTCACGGTCATCTTCGCGGATCCGCACATAGTCGAGCTGCACATGGGTGCCATGTTCACCGCCGTCGAGCTGTTTGACCTGGCCATAGCAGTAGATGGCGGCCGCCTCTTCCCGCAGGAAGATCTTGAGGCGCACTATCTGGTGCAGGTGCGGCGCAGCCCCGTGATCATGATAGGGGTGCAGGTAGGTGAGCTGGCCAGCCCCGAAGCGCAGGGTGTGAAAGCGCTGCTCCGGATGGTCCTGCAGGGAGAGCACATAGCCCATGATCATGTCGATCTTGCGGGACTGCTGATTGACGATCTCGATCAGGTCGTGCATCGACTCGTTCTGGTTGCGCAGCAGGCGAGTGGTCACCAGATCGATGGAGGTAATGGCCGAAGAGATCCGAAAGGGCTCCGGCAGCTCAGCGTCCAGCTCCTCCAGCGAGGGGAGGTGGAAGTCGGCCGGCATGGGGATCACATTGACCGGCGTGGCATGAGTGACGCTGAAGAACTGTTCCTGCATGGAGGCTATCCCTTGTTGTCATGGACGGTTTCCCTTTATTATCCGGTATCTTATTTTGTTGGCAACGTACATATCCTTGAAGACCGGACTTTTTCAGCCCCTTTCGCTGGCCATCGGCCTGCGTTATGCAGGCTCGAAGCGCAGCAATCGCTTCGTCTCATTTATCTCCCTGTTCTCTACCTTTGGCATCGCCATCGGGGTCGCCGCCCTGATGGTGGTCATTTCGGTGATGAACGGTTTCGAAGGGCAGCTCAAAGGGCGCATCCTCGGGGTGATCCCCCATGTGGTGGTGACCAATCAGGCTGGCCGTATTGATGCAGACCCGCAAGGCTTGCCGGATCTGGCCAACTTACCCCATGTGGTCGCCACGGCCCCCATGCTCGACAGCGAAGGGATGCTGCAAAGCCCCGGCCAGCTGACCGGGGTGAGCGTGCAGGGGATCGACCCTGCAAAGTGGCCCAAGGATGACATCCTCCACAGCCAGATGCTGGGGGGGCGCCTCGATACCCTGCAGGCCGGCCACTACCGCATCGTGCTGGGGCAGGGGGTGGCTCGTCGCCTCAATGTCTCCATCGGCGATCAGGTTCGCCTGATCCTGACCGAGGGGACCCGCTTCACTCCGTTTGGTCGGGTACCGGCCCAGCGCCTCTTTACCGTCTCCGGCATCTTCGGGGTCGGCGCCGATGTGGATAACCAGATTGCGCTGATCGCCCTGGGGGATGCCCAGCGCTTGCTGCGTCTGCCGCCAGAAACCGTCGGTGGCATTCGCCTCTGGCTCGATGATCCCTTTGCGGCTGACGAGGTGATCAAGACGCCGTTGCCTGACGGATTGGTCTGGCAGGATTGGCGCCGTGAGCGGGGCGAGCTGTTCCAGGCGGTCGCCATGGAAAAACGGATGATGGGGCTGATGCTGGTGCTGATCATCGCCGTCGCTACCTTCAACATCCTCTCCGCGCTGGTGATGGTGGTGACGGACAAGGAGGGCGAAGTGGCCATCCTGCGCACCATGGGTATGAGTGAATCAGGGATCGTTAAAATCTTCATGGTGCTTGGCGCCTCCAGCGGGGTGATTGGCGCCCTGTTTGGCGGACTGGCAGGCCTTGCGCTCTCCCTGGGTCTCAACCCTCTGCTCAATGCGGTGGGGCTCAACCTCTATATGGCGGCGGGCGGCAGTGGCCTGCCGGTGATTGTCGAGCCGGCTCAGGTCATCACCATCTTGCTGGGCGCCGTGCTGCTGAGCTTCAGTGCCACCCTCTATCCGGCGGCCCGCGCTGCGCGGGTGAAACCGGCCGAGGCGCTGCGTTATGAGTAATGCCGTGAATAATGCATCTTCTGTTGTGACTGGTGCCCCCGTAGTTGCGGGTGCCAGCGTTGTTACCGAGGCAAGTGGAGCCCCTGTTATGAATGAAGCCGTATCCCGTGAACCTCTGCTGCGCTGCCAGGCGCTCAATCATGTCTATAAAGAGGGGGAGCTGGAGACTCAGGTGCTCAAGGGGATCGATCTCTGCGTTGCGCCCGGTGAAATGCTGGCGGTAGTGGGGAGCTCCGGCTCCGGCAAGACCACTCTGCTGCATCTGATGGGGGCGCTGGACAACCCCTCCAGCGGCGCCGTGCTGTTCAAGGGGGAGGATATTCACCGTTGGGATAGCCGTACCCAGGCGAAGTTTCGCAACCGCGAGCTGGGCTTTGTCTACCAGTTCCACCACCTGCTCTCCGAGTTCAGTGCGCTGGAAAATGCGGCCATGCCGCTGCTGATCGCCGGTGAGTCGGTGGCGGTTGCCACCGAAAAGGCGACCAAGATGCTGGGGCGGGTGGGGCTCTCCCATCGCTTGAACCACCGCCCCTCCGAGCTCTCCGGTGGCGAACGCCAGCGGGTGGCGATTGCCCGGGCGCTGGTCAACGAACCGAGTCTGGTGCTGGCTGATGAACCTACCGGCAATCTGGATCACGCCAGTGCCACCGCGGTGTACGAACTGCTGTGTGAACTGAACCGTGAACTGGGCACTGCGTTTGTGGTGGTGACCCACGACTTGAGCCTGGCGGCCAAGCTCCATCGCCGGGTGACCCTGGTGAGCGGCGTGATGGCGGAGGTTGCCTGATGTTCAAACCGCTGCCCCTCTTTCTGGGCCTGCGTTACAGCCGCTCCCGCCGTCGCAACGGGTTTATCGCCTTTATCTCTGCCTCTTCCCTGATCGGTATTGCCCTCGGGGTGATGGCGCTGATCCTGGGCCTCTCCGCCATGAACGGTTTCGAGCGGGAGCTTAAAGATCGAGTGCTCTCCGTGGTGCCGCAAGGTGAGCTGGACGCCGTTGAGCGGCCGCTGCCAGATTGGCCACGTCTGCGCGACTACCTGCTGGCTCAGCCGGGCGTTGAGGCGGCAGCGCCGGTCATTCGCCTCAATGGCCTGCTGGAGCACGGCTCCGCCCTCAAGGGGGTGCAACTGCGCGCGGTATTGCCGGAGCTGGAAGCCAATTTGTCGGATGCGGGCAAATACATGACGGGCCGCGGCCTGCGTGAGCTGCAACCGGGTGAGCGTGGGGTGATCCTTGGCAAGACCATTGCCGACAAACTGGGCGTCAAGGTGGGCGACACTCTTGGTTTGTTGTTGCCACAAGGGGGTGATCAGACCGGGATCAAGAATCCCCGGCGCGAAGCCCTGACCGTGGTGGGGCTGCTGGAGATCGGCGGTCAGCTCGACGGGTTGCTCGGCTTTATGCATCTGGCCGATGCGCAAGGGATCACCGGCATGGGCAGCGATGTGGAGGGCTTCAGCCTGCGGGTGAGCGACGTGCTCAAGGCGCAATCCATCACGGTAGCCGCCGCGCAGCAGTTCCCCCATCATGTTTACATCCGTAGCTGGATGAACAGCCAAGGCTACCTCTATCAGGACATCCAGATGGTGCGTACCGTCATGTATGTGGTGATGCTGATGGTGGTGGCTGTCGCCTGCTTCAACATCGTCTCCACCCTGGTGATGGCGGTGAACGAGAAGCGCAGCGAGATTGCCATCCTGAAGACCATGGGGGCGAGCCCCGGCCAGATCCGGCTTACCTTCGTCATTCAGGGGATGGTCAACGGCGTGGCCGGTGCCCTGCTCGGTGCCCTGCTGGGTGGGCTGCTTTCGAGCAAGCTGACCCAGATCCTGAGCGTTGTCGAAAAGCTCATCGGTCACCGCTTCCTCAATCCGGATATCTACTTTATCGACTTTTTGCCGACTGAGTTGCATATGCAGGATCTGCTCATCGTGACGGGCGCCGCCATCCTGATGAGCCTGGTGGCGACACTCTATCCCGCCTGGCGGGCGAGCGGTCTGGTACCGTCCCGCGAGCTGGGTCACTGATGCGTTGCATCTAATGCGCAATAAAGAACGAAGGGCCCGCCGGTGCAAACCGGCGGGCCCTTCTGTTTTTCAGGTCATGTAGACTGGCTTAGTGAGCGTTAAGCTCATCGAGTGGCAGGGAGAAGCTGGCCACGAAGGTGTCGATAAAGTAGCGCATCTCATCGCTCATCCGGGCTGCCAGCATGGCCTCGAGGCGCTTGCGAGCCGGTTCGAACTCCCGGTTGCCGGCGTTGATCTCCTCCAGACATTTGGTATAGGCGCAGAGGGTGTCGGCATCTTTCACCAGCCTAGCCAGCTCGTCATCCTGGGCTGCCGAATCGAGCAGGGGGCGAAAGTCCTCCACCAGTTCCGGCGGCAGCATGCCAAGCAGACGCTGCTCGGCAGCCAGCTCTATCTTCTTGTACTCGCGGGCGATCTCGGGATTGAAGTATTTGACCGGGGTGGGTAGATCGCCGGTCAGCACCTCACTGCTGTCGTGATAGAGGGCCATCACGGCGGCGCGGTCGGCATTCACGTTACCGCCAAACAGTCGATTTTTGATGATGCCGAGGGCATGGGCCACCATGGCGACCTGCAGGCTGTGCTCGGCGATGTTTTCCGGCTGGATGTTGCGCATCAGGGGCCAGCGGTAGATGAGTTTCATGCGGGCAAGATTGGCGAAAAAGTGGCTGGGTAACATGACGGCCTCAACAAAAGAGAATAGAAAAGGGCAGACCCTAGTCTGCCCTTTTTTTCGTTGCAGGGCAGCGTCTGCCCGCGCATTTCCCGCCGTTAGCGGATATAGCGGCCCGATTCCGCCTCCTGGTTGGTCACAATCATCTGGCCGATAGGAGCCAGACTGATGAGTGCTAGCTTGAGATGCTGGATACCGAACGGGATACCGATAATGGTCACGAAGCAGGCCAGCGCGGAAGCGATGTGGCCGATGGCGAGCCAGACACCGATCAGCACGAACCAGAGGATGTTGCCAATCAGTCCCAGCGTGCCGGTGCCGATATCGCTCTGGCCAGTCATGGTCTTGCGATTGACCGCCTGCTTGCCAAACGGGAAGAAGGTAAAGGTGCCGATCACGAAGCAGGCTCGTCCCCAGGGGATGCCGACCAGCGAGATAAAGCAGACAAGACCGGCCAGCCACCAGGCCAGTCCCATAAAGACACCTCCCAGTACAAACCAGAGCAGATTGAACAAGAAGCGGAAAAAGGCCATGTGAGTGACTCCAGATCATCAATTTGGTTGCCACCATAACGAGGGAGGGGTAGGGACGCAATGGTTGATTGGCCCAATCGCCATTTGGCTGGTCAAATTAAGTCGCCGCCCGCAACGGTTGGCTGTTTTTCGGCGAAAGATGGGCAATAAAGCGGCGTTCGGATGAAAAAAGGTGAGCAAACGCAAAATTATTGCCATCGGATAGTTGAAGTCGGGCACCTCTCTCCCCATATAAAGGGCAGTTTTGCACGAATTGTGCTTGCACGCCGCTCAATGTGGGGGATGTGTGGCTCGACTCGACCAAAGTGCGCCGCTATAATGCCGCGTCATATTTTCTCATCACAAAGACATATCGTTGTCTTTATAAACAGGAAGACTCCGGGCTTTGCCCAGGGGCAATAAAGGGTCAGCACACAGTGCTGAGTTGAACGAGGTAGAAGAATGCAAGTTTCTGTAGAGACAACCCAGGGTCTGGAACGCCGTCTTACCATCACTGTACCGGCCGCTACCGTAGACGCCGCTGTGCGTAAAGAATTGAATGGCCTGGCCAAAACTCGTCGCATCGACGGTTTCCGTCCTGGCAAGGCTCCGGTTGCCATCATCAAGAAGATGTTCGGCGCCATGGCTCACGCCCGCGTTGCTGATGAAATGATGCAGAGCAACTTCATCAAAGCCATCATCGAAAACAAACTGAGCCCGGCCGGTGCCCCGACCATGGATCCGAAAGAGATCAAAGAAGGTCAGGATTTCGAATTCACCGCCACTTTCGAAGTGTATCCGGAGTTCGAAGTTGCAGGTCTTGAGACCATCAAGGTCGAGAAGCCGGTTGCGACCGTGAAGGATGAAGATCTGGCCAACATGATCGACACCCTGCGCAAGCAGCACGCTACCTGGGCTGATGCCGATGTTGCCGCTGCCAATGGTATGCGTGTGACCATGGACTTCGTCGGTTCCATCGACGGTGAAGAGTTCGATGGTGGCAAAGCTGAAGGCTTCAACCTGGTGCTGGGCGCTGGCCGCATGATCCCGGGCTTCGAAGACGCCATCATGGGCAAGAAAGCAGGCGACGAGTTCACCATCGAAGTGACCTTCCCGGCTGACTACCACGCTGAAAACCTGAAAGGCAAAGAAGCCAAGTTCGCTTCCAAGCTGATCAAGGTTGAAGAGCAGATCCTGCCCGAGCTGACCGAAGAGTTCGTGAAGCGTTTCGGTATCGAAAGCGGTTCTGTTGAAGAGCTGAAAGCCGAAGTGCGTAAGAACATGGAACGCGAACTGGCTCAAGCCCTGAAAAACAGCGTGAAAGAGCAGGTTCTGAACGGTCTGGTTGAAGCCAACCAAATCGACCTGCCGAAAGCAGCTGTTGCTCAAGAGATCGACGCACTGCGTCAGCAGGCTCTGCAGCGCTTCGGTGGCTTCCAGGGCGGCAATGCTCCCGAGCTGCCGGCTGAACTGTTCCAGGCTCAAGCCGAGCGTCGTGTACGCGTAGGCCTGCTGCTGGGTGACGTGATCCGTACCAACGAGATCAAGGCTGACGATGCCCGCGTAAACAGCATCATCGAGTCCATGGCGACTGCCTACGAAGATCCGAAGGAAGTGATCGAGTACTACCAGAAGAACGAACAGATGCTGAACGGCGTTCGTAACCTGGCAGTAGAAGATCAAGCCATCGACCTGATCCTGTCCAAAGCGCAAGTGACCGAAAAAGAAGTTGCCTTTGACGAAGTGATCAACAAGTCTGGCGCCGCTGCCTAAGAACATTTGACTTAAGGTCAAGACTGTTAAGTATAATGGCTCGTGTGATCTCCACTCGGGCCATTTTATTTTAGGGACAATGCCTTATGTACAAGAACTATAACGATATGACCGATTCTCCCAGCAATGCGCTGGTCCCCATCGTGGTCGAACAGACTGCCAAGGGTGAACGTTCCTACGATATTTACTCCCGTCTGCTGAAAGAGCGGGTGATCTTCCTGACCGGTCAGGTTGAAGATCACATGGCCAATCTGGTGGTTGCCCAACTGCTGTTCCTCGAGTCCGAGAATCCGGACAAGGACATCTATATCTACATCAACTCACCGGGTGGCTCGGTGACTGCGGGCATGTCTATCTATGACACCATGCAGTTCATCAAGCCGGATGTCAGCACCGTCTGCATGGGTCAGGCCTGCTCCATGGGTGCCTTCCTGCTGGCTGGCGGTGCCAAGGGCAAGCGTTTCTGCCTGCCGAATGCCCGTGTGATGATCCACCAGCCGCTGGGTGGCTTCCAGGGTCAGGCATCTGATATCCAGATCCACGCCCAGGAGATCCTGAAGATCAAAAATACCCTGAACGAGCGCCTGGCGTTCCATACCGGTCAGGACATGGCTACCATCGAGCGTGACACCGATCGTGACAACTTCATGTCCGCCGAGCAGGCCGTGGCCTATGGTCTGGTAGACGGTGTCCTGAGCCAGCGTAGCTGAGCAGGGTGTCCCGGTCTGTTGTAAACTCAACAGGCCGATCCATCCTCTATTGATAAAACGAGGTTGCTGAATGACAGAAAAACGCAAGGGTGAGGGTGATAAGCTGCTCTACTGCTCTTTTTGCGGCAAAAGCCAGCATGAAGTGCGCAAGCTGATCGCTGGCCCTTCCGTCTACATATGTGATGAGTGTGTCGAGCTGTGCAACGACATCATCCGCGAAGAGATCCGAGAGATCTCTCCCAAGCGCGATGGTAACGAGCTGCCGACCCCTCATCAGATCCGCGCTCATCTCGATGACTATGTGATCGGGCAGGAGTACGCCAAGAAGGTGTTGGCCGTTGCCGTCTACAACCACTACAAGCGTCTGCGCAACAGCGGCGAAAACAGTGGTGTGGAGCTCGGAAAATCCAACATCCTGCTGATTGGCCCGACCGGTAGCGGCAAGACCCTGCTGGCTGAGACCCTGGCTCGTCTGCTGGATGTGCCGTTTACCATGGCCGATGCGACCACTCTGACCGAAGCCGGTTATGTGGGCGAGGACGTGGAGAACATCATCCAGAAGCTGCTGCAAAAGTGCGACTACGACGTAGAGAAGGCCCAGCGTGGCATCGTCTATATCGACGAGATCGACAAGATCTCTCGCAAGTCGGACAACCCCTCCATCACCCGCGATGTCTCCGGGGAAGGGGTACAGCAGGCACTGCTCAAGCTGATCGAAGGGACCATCGCTTCCGTACCGCCGCAAGGTGGTCGCAAGCACCCGCAGCAGGAGTTCTTGCAGGTTGATACCTCCAAGATCCTCTTCATCTGTGGCGGTGCCTTTGCCGGTCTGGACAAGGTGATCGAGCAGCGTTCCGTGAAGGGAACCGGTATCGGTTTTGGCGCCGAGGTGAAATCCAAGGATGCCAAGGCCACCCTGAGCGAGACCTTCGCCAAGGTAGAGCCGGAAGATCTGATCAAATATGGTCTGATCCCCGAGTTCATCGGCCGCCTGCCGGTGGTCGCGACCCTGACCGAGCTGGACGAGTCTGCCCTTATCCAGATCCTGAAAGAGCCGAAAAACGCGCTGACCAAACAGTACGCTGCGTTGTTCGATCTGGAAGGGGTTGAGCTGGAGTTCCGTGACGACGCACTCAACGCCATTGCCCGCAAGGCGATGGAGCGTAAAACCGGTGCTCGTGGTCTGCGTTCCATCGTGGAAGCCGTGCTGCTGGATACCATGTATGACCTGCCTTCTCTGGAAGGGGTCAGCAAGGTGGTGATCGACGAGACCGTGATCAAAGGGGACTCTGCGCCCTTGATGATCTACGAAAATCCCGAAACCCAGGCTGCTGCATCAGAGTAAATGTCTGATTTTTAATCAAATGGAAGGGGCTTTTTGCCCCTTTCATGCTTTTTACGGTTTCGGCGATTGAATCTCATCTCAGCGCCCCCATATACTCAGCCAAGCGCTTTGCCAACGGTATAACAAGCCGAGAGGACATATATGAACCTAGAGCGTTCAGAACGCATCGAGATTCCCGTCCTGCCTCTTCGTGACGTGGTGGTTTATCCCCACATGGTCATTCCACTCTTTGTGGGGCGGGAAAAATCCATTCGCTGTCTGGAAGCGGCCATGGAGCAGGACAAGAAAGTTCTGCTGGTGGCCCAGAAGGATGCGTCAACCGACGAGCCGACTGTGGAGGAGATCTTCACCGTCGGGACAGTGGCCAATATTCTGCAGATGCTCAAGCTGCCGGATGGCACCGTCAAGGTGCTGGTAGAGGGGGGGCAGCGTGCCCGCCTGGAGCGGATGATCGACGACAAGGATTTCTTTGTCTGCGAGGCTCAGTACATCCCCTCCCAAGCCATTGAGGAGAAGGATCAGGAAGTACTGGTTCGCTCCGCCATCGGCCAGTTTGAAGGCTATATCAAGCTCAACAAGAAGATCCCGCCTGAGGTACTGACCTCGATCTCGGCGATCGACGATGCTGCGCGTCTGGCTGACACCATGGCGGCCCACATGCCGCTCAAGCTGGAAGACAAGCAGAAGGTGCTGGAGATCGTCTCGGTTTCCGAGCGCATCGAATTCCTGATGGCGATGATGGAGTCGGAAATTGACCTGCTGCAGGTCGAGAAGCGCATCCGTACTCGCGTCAAGAAGCAGATGGAAAAGAGCCAGCGCGAGTATTACCTCAACGAGCAGATGAAGGCCATCCAGAAAGAGCTGGGTGAGCTGGAAGATAGCCCGGATGAGTTTGAAGCCCTCAATCGCAAGATTGAAGAGGCTGGCATGCCGGAAGATGCCCGTGAAAAGGCCCAGGCCGAGCTTGCCAAGCTGAAGATGATGTCTCCCATGTCCGCCGAGGCTACCGTGGTTCGCAGCTATGTGGACTGGATGGTACAGGTGCCGTGGAAGGCGCGATCCAAGGTCAAGAAAGACCTTGGCAAGGCGCAAGAGGTGCTGGACGCCGATCACTATGGCCTCGAGAAGGTCAAGGATCGCATCCTCGAATATCTGGCGGTACAGGCACGGGTGAACAAGCTCAAGGGCCCTATCCTCTGTCTGGTTGGGCCTCCCGGTGTGGGCAAGACCTCGCTGGGCCAATCCATTGCCAAGGCGACGGGCCGCAAATATGTGCGGATGGCCTTGGGTGGAGTGCGTGACGAAGCGGAGATCCGCGGTCACCGCCGTACCTATATCGGTTCCATGCCCGGCAAACTCATCCAGAAGATGGCGAAAGTCGGCGTGAAGAACCCGCTGTTCCTGCTCGACGAGATCGATAAGATGAGCTCGGACATGCGTGGCGATCCCGCATCCGCCTTGCTGGAAGTGCTGGATCCGGAGCAGAACAACAGCTTCAACGATCACTACCTGGAAGTGGATTATGACCTGTCGGACGTGATGTTCGTGGCCACATCCAACTCCATGAACATCCCGGGTCCGTTGTTGGACCGGATGGAAGTGATCCGTCTCTCCGGTTACACCGAAGACGAGAAGCTCAACATTGCCAAGCAGCATCTGGTTGCCAAGCAGATCCAGCGCAACGGCCTGAAAGCCTCCGAGATCACCATCGAGGATTCGGCACTGGTCGGGGTGATCCGCTACTACACCCGCGAGGCGGGGGTGCGGAGTCTGGAGCGCGAGATCTCCAAGATTTGTCGCAAGGCGGTCAAGCGTATCCTGCTGGACAAGAGCATCAAGCATGTTCAGGTCAATCAGGAGAACCTCAAGGAGTTCCTCGGGGTGCAGCGTTTCGATTACGGCAAGGCCACCGACCAGAACCAGGTGGGTCAGGTGTGTGGTCTGGCGTGGACCGAAGTGGGGGGCGATCTGCTCACCATCGAGACCACCAACATGCCGGGCAAGGGCAAGCTCACTTATACCGGCTCTCTCGGTGATGTGATGCAGGAGTCCATCCAGGCGGCCATGACGGTCGTACGGGCCCGTGCCGAGAAGCTGCGCATCAACGCCGACTTCTACGAGAAGCGCGATATCCACGTGCACGTACCGGAAGGGGCAACCCCGAAAGATGGTCCGAGCGCCGGTATCGCCATGTGTACCGCCCTGGTCTCCAGCTTGACCGGTAATCCGGTTCGTGCTGATGTGGCGATGACAGGGGAGATCACCTTGCGCGGCGAAGTGCTGCCCATCGGTGGTCTCAAGGAGAAGTTGCTGGCAGCCCACCGTGGCGGCATCAAGCGAGTGCTTATTCCGAAAGAGAACGAGCGTGACCTTGAGGAGATCCCGGCAAACGTCAAACACGACCTTGAAATTTATCCGGTTCGCTGGATTGACGAGGTGCTGGAATTGGCGTTGCAGGACAATCCACAGGGGTTTGAGCGCGTTTCTGTCGTGTAAATGTTGATGCGCCGCAAATTTGGCGCATTCGGCGGGTGGTTAAGGCTTGCATGCGCCCGATAACGGAAGTAGCCTTGACCACCGATCGGGTACTCGTGATGAGTCGCAATGCGTTGTGTGGCGCGGGTTTGCGCCAGATTGTCACTTGCAACTGATCAGGAGGCTTGCTATAAAACCTCCACTTGTTGTGGCCAGGGAAATCAGCGCCGCAGCGGTGTTTGATAAAAGGGGAATATAAGAGTGAATAAATCTCAACTGATTGACAAGATTGCAGACGGTGCCGATATCTCCAAAGCTGCCGCTGGCCGTGCGTTGGATGCCTTCATTGATGCTGTTGGTGAAGCGCTGAAAGAGGGTGACCAGGTTGCTCTGGTTGGTTTCGGTACTTTCGCTGTACGCGAGCGTGCTGCCCGTTCAGGCCGTAACCCGCAGACTGGCGCGACCATCGAAATCGCTGCTGGTAAAGTTCCTGCCTTCAAAGCCGGTAAGGCCCTGAAAGACGCTGTTAACTAAGTCGGTCGCTGATATCCGTCGGCTACCGTCCTTGGTCGCAGACCAGACAAGTTAGAGAGTCTTCTCTCATACTGATTGACCAAGGCGCATCGCAATCGGTGCGCCTTTTTATTGTTTACGCCCATCGAGTTCGGGAGCATAAGTACAAACATGATGTTGGATAAACTACGCGAAGGGGCGCAGGGCAAGGTAGCCAAGGTTATCTTGGGCCTGATCATCCTCTCCTTTGCCTTGGCTGGTGTAGGTAGTTACCTGAACGGCCCGGCCCGTACCGCCCCCGCCACCGTCAATGGCACCGAGATCAGTGCTGCGGCACTGGAAAATGCCTATCGTAACGAGCGCGCCCGCATGGAATCCCAGATGGGAGAGGCATTCAGCCAGCTGGCCGCGAACCCCGATTACATGAAACAGTTCCGTCGCGGTGTGCTGGATCGCCTGATCGATCAGGCGCTGCTGGACAGCAAGGCCCGTGAACTGGGTCTGCGTATCAGTGACGAACAGATCAAGCAAGCCATCGTGGCCATGCCGGAGTTTGCCGAGAACGGCAAGTTCAACAATGACCGCTATCTGCAACTGATCCGTCGTGCTGGCATGACTCCCGAAATGTTCCGTGACTCCCTGCGTCAGGACATGGTGCGTCAACAGTTGATGAGCGCCCTGCTGGGCACCGAATTCTCCCTCAAGGGTGAAGCGGAGCAGCTCGACAAGCTCTATAACCAGACTCGCGATCTGCGTCTGGTGCGTCTGGCTGCTGCCAACTACATGGCTGACGTTCAGGTCTCCGACAACGAGCTCGAGCAGTACTACAAGACCAATGGCGCCCGTTTCATGAACGATGAGCAGGTCAAGGTCGACTATCTGCTGCTGGACGCTGCCAACCTCGCCAAGGATATCAAGGTCACCGAGCAGGATGCCCAGGATTACTACGATCAGCACCAGGATCTGTTCCAGCGTGCCGAGCGTCGCCACGTGGCTCATATCCTGATCCCGTTTGGCAAGGACGAGAAAGCGGCCGAGCAGAAAGCAGAAGCCGTGCTGGCCAAAGCCAAGGTGGGTGATGATTTCGCTGCGCTGGCCAAGGCTGACTCTTCCGATACCTTCTCTGCCAAAAAAGGCGGCGAGCTGGACTGGTTCGAGAAAGGGGTGATGGATCCGGCCTTCGAGAAAGCCGCGTTCGCCCTGAACAAGGCTGGCGATCTCTCCGGCGTGGTGAAGAGCCCGTTCGGTTTCCACATCATCAAGCTGCTGGGGGTTGAAGCAGCCCAGACCAAGCCGTTTGCCGATGTGAAAGAAGAGACCATCACTCGTCTGCAAGCTGACAAGGCCAAGGAGAAATTCTTCGCCGAGCAGCAGAAGATGGCTGACAACAGCTTCGAAAACCCGGACTCGCTGGATCTGACCGCTGATGCCATGGGGATGAAGGTCCAATCTTCCGATTTCTTCACCCAGGCGACTGCTCCGGCTCCGCTGAACGATCCCAAGGTGCTCTCCGTGGCGTTCTCCGAACAGCTGCGCGATGACAACACCAACTCCGACGTGATCGAGCTGGCTGACGGCAAGGCGCTGGTGCTGCACATCACTGGTCACAAGCCCAAAGCGGTCAAGCCGCTGGCCGAGGTGAAAGAGCAGGTGATTGCCGCCATCAAGCATGACAAGGCCAGCGAAGTGGCCCGTGGCAAGGCCCAGGGCCTGCTAGACAAGCTGAAGGTCGGTGAGAGCATCACCGCTGATCTGACTGCACTGGGTCTGAAAGTGGAGACCCACAAAGGGGTTGCCCGCTTCGATCGCGAGCTGGATCAGAACCTGATTGCCCAGGCGTTCACACTGCCTCATCCGGTCGACGGCAAGCCGAGCGTGGCTCTGGTTGCCGAGACCAATGGTGACCGCGTTGTGGTTGCGCTGGACAAGGTCAACGTCCCTGCCGCCGTATCCGGTATGGCTGCCATGCTGCAAGCTCAGCTGGGTCAGGGCAAAGCCCAGGTGGATTACAAGTCTCTGATCGACGAGCTGCGCAAAGCGGCTAAGATCGAGTACTTCACCAGTGTGGAAGCGACCGTCGAGTAATCTGCACTGCACAACCCATTGAAAACGGCTCCTTGATGGAGCCGTTTTTTTATCTGTGGGCAAGAGGGGGGATACTCAAGCTCTGCTCTCTGCTCTCTGCTCTCTGCTCTGTGGCGTGTAGTCACACCACTGCTATACGCCATCTCAGTCGTCTAAATACGGGATATAAAAAAACCGGCACATGAGTGCCGGTTTTGCATGCGCACTTGCGCAGGAGTGGGATTAGACCACGCCCTGGGTGCGCAGGTAATCCTCGTAGGTGCCGCCGAAGTCGCGGATGCCATCTTCAGTCAGCTCCAGGATGCGGGTCGCCAGAGAGGAGACGAATTCGCGGTCGTGGGAGACGAAGATCAGGGTCCCCTGGTAGAGCTCCAGTGCCATGTTCAAGGATTCGATGGATTCCATGTCCAGGTGGTTGGTCGGCTCATCCATGATCAGGATATTGGGGCGCTGCATCATCAGCTTGCCGAACAGCATGCGACCCTGTTCACCACCGGAGAGCACCTTGACCGGCTTCTTGATGTCGTCCTGGGAGAAGAGCAGACGGCCCAGTATGGAGCGTACAGCCTGCTCGTCTTCGTTCTCCTGTTTCCACTGGGCCATCCAGTCGAACACGTTGAGATCAGTGTCGAAGTCTTCGGCGTGATCCTGAGCGTAGTAACCGATCTGGGCGTTCTCGGACCACTTGATGGTGCCGGTATCCGGTGCCAGTGCGCCGACAAGGGTCTTGATCAGAGTGGATTTACCGATACCGTTGGTACCCAGAATGGCGACCTTCTCGCCCACTTCCATCATCATGTTGAGGCCCTTGAACAGGGGACCGTCGCCATAACCCTTGGATACACCTTCCACTTCCAGGATGTTGCGATAGAGCTTTTTGTCCTGCTCGAAGCGGATGAAGGGGTTCTGGCGGCTGGAGACCTTGACGTCCTCAATCTTGATCTTGTCGATCTGCTTGAGACGGGAGGTCGCCTGACGGGACTTGGAGGCGTTGGCGCTGAAACGGGAGACGAAGGATTGCAGATCGGCAATCTGGGCCTTCTTCTTGGCGTTGTCGGCCAGCAGACGCTCGCGCGCCTGGGTGGCGGCCAGCATGTAGTCGTCGTAGTTGCCCGGGTAAACGCGCAGCTCGCCGTAGTCCAGATCCGCCATGTGGGTACAGACAGAGTTCAGGAAGTGACGGTCGTGAGAGATGATGATCATGGTGCTTTCACGTTCGTTGAGCACCTGCTCCAGCCAGCGAATGGTGTTGATATCCAGGTTGTTGGTCGGTTCGTCCAGCAGCAGGATGTCAGGGTTGGAGAACAGCGCCTGTGCCAGCAGCACCCGCAGTTTCCAGCCTGGGGCCACTTCGCTCATCGGGCCGTTGTGCTGCTCAAGGGGAATGCCGACACCCAGCAGCAGCTCGCCTGCACGCGCTTCAGCGGTGTAGCCGTCATATTCGGCGACCAGACCTTCCAGCTCGGCGGCCTTCATATAGTCTTCGTCGGTGGCTTCGAGGTTGGCGTAGATGGCATCGCGCTCGGCGATGGCTGCCCACAGCTCGGTGTGGCCCATCATGACCACGTCCAGTACGCGCATCTCTTCGTAGGCGAACTGATCCTGACGCAGCTTACCGATGCGCTCGTTGACGTCCAGGCTCACATTACCGCCAGTGGGCTCCAGATCACCACCGAGGATCTTCATAAAGGTGGACTTGCCACAGCCGTTGGCGCCGATAAGGCCATAGCGGTTGCCGCCGCCAAACTTGACGTTGATGTTCTCAAACAGCGGCTTGGCGCCGAACTGCATGGTGATGTTGTTGCTACTTAACAAGGTATGTGTCCCGATTGGTCTGTCAAATGGCGCGCATTATGGCACAGATCCCCCGAAAGTTTTAGCGAGAAGTGTGATCTTGATCGGGGCAAGCGGGGCGTGCAGCCGATTGATGGGCAATAAAAAAAGCCGGCATGAAGCCGGCTTTTGCGTGATGGCTGCCCGTTAGTGGGAAGTGGCGCCAGAGGCACCCAGCCCGGTTTGGGAGCGAACGAACTGCGGCAGGAACTTGGCATGCTCGTCGGCGGCGTTTTGGGAGCTGTCGGTGATGGAGAAGAACCAGATCCCGACGAAGGCCAACCCCATGGAGAAGAGGGCAGGGTATTCGTAGGGGAAGATAGCCTGGGCATGGCCCAACACTTTCACCCACACGGTCGGGCCCAGGATCATCAGGGTCACTGCGCTCGCCAATCCCAGCCAGCCACCGTAGACTGCGCCACGGGTGGTCAGGCGTGACCAGAACATGGAGAGGAACAGCACCGGGAAGTTGCAGCTGGCGGCGATGGAGAAGGCCAGACCCACCATGAAGGCGATGTTCTGCTTCTCGAACAGGATCCCCAGACCAATGGCAACCACGCCCAGCACCAGAGTCGTCATTTTGGAGACGCGCAGTTCATCGGTCTCGTTAGCCTTGCCCTTCTTCAACACGCTGGCATAGAGGTCATGGGAGACCGCAGAGGCTCCGGCCAGGGTCAATCCGGCAACTACCGCCAGAATGGTGGCAAATGCCACGGCGGAGATGAAGCCGAGGAACAGGCTGCCACCGACCGCATTGGCCAGATGGACTGCCGCCATGTTGGTGCCGCCCAGCAGGGCGCCGGTGGCATCCTTGAAGGCAGGGTTGGTGCTCACCAGCAAGATGGCGCCAAAGCCGATGATGAAGGTGAGGATGTAGAAGTAGCCGATAAAGCCGGTGGCGTAGAACACCGATTTACGCGCCTCTTTGGCGTCACTCACGGTGAAGAAACGCATCAGGATATGAGGCAGACCGGCGGTACCGAACATCAATGCCAGACCCAGCGAGATGGCGGAGATGGGGTCAGCAACCAGGCCACCGGGGCTCATGATGGCGATCCCTTTCTCGTGCACCTTGACCGCTTCGCTAAACAGGGCACCGATATCGAAGTTGACCGATTTCATGACCATGATGGCCATGAAGGACGCACCAGAGAGCAGCATCACTGCCTTGATGATCTGCACCCAGGTAGTGGCCAGCATGCCGCCAAACAGCACGTAGAGCACCATCAGGATACCGACCAGCACCACGGCCACATGGTATTGCAGGCCAAACAGCAGCTCGATCAGTTTGCCGGCACCGACCATCTGGGCGATCAGGTAGAGGGCGACCACCACCAGCGAACCACAGGCGGAGAGGGTACGCACTTCAGTCTGCTTGAGACGATAGGAGGCGACATCGGCGAAGGTGTATTTGCCGAGGTTGCGCAGCCGCTCGGCGATCAGGAACAGAATGATGGGCCAGCCCACCAGAAAGCCGATGGAGTAGATGAGGCCGTCATAACCGGAGGTGTAGACCAGCGCGGAGATCCCGAGGAAGGAGGCGGCGGACATATAGTCACCGGCGATTGCCAGACCGTTCTGGAAGCCGGTGATACGGCCACCGGCCGCATAGTAGTCGGAAGCCGAGCGGTTGCGCTTGGAGGCCCAGTAGGTGATGAACAAGGTGGCGGCTACAAAGACCACGAACATCACGATGGCCGACACATTGAGGGGTTGGCGTTGTACCTCGCCGGTCAGCGCATCCGCTGCCAGCAGGGGGGAGGAGGCCAGTGAGGCCAACAGCAGCCACTTGCCTTTCATGCTTTTTGCGCTCATGACTGCACTCCCTTGAGGATCTTCTGATTCAGCTCGTCAAACTCGCCGTTGGCCCGAAACACATAGATGCCGGTCAACACGAAGGAGGAGAGGATCAGTCCCACCCCGACCGGAATGCCACGGGTGACGGTGGTGCTGTCGCTGAGCGGGGTGCCCAGCCAACCGGGGGCAAAGGCGATGAGTAGAATAAACGCCAGGTAGAGTCCCAGCATCAGAGCCGAGAGGGCCCAGGCAAAACGCTGGCGCTTGGCGACCAGCTCCTGGAAGTTGGGATCTTGCTGGATCCTCAGATAGCTTTGCTGTTCCATTGCAGTTCTCCATGACATGAGTGTCAGCGGTGGATGGGGTAACCCCGACGAGCAGGGGATCTGCCCATGTAAGCAAAATGTGAATTAAATGTTATCTGCCGACAATTAGACTTTGGGATAAGCCAGTGGCGAGCCGCAGGTCAGGCGCAGGTAGATGAGCGCGGCCGTGGTGGCATCGGCAAGGGCGTCGTGGGCGGGCAGGGATGGCAGTTCAAGGTGGCTGCAGATGGCACTCAAGTGGAGGTCAATGGCCGCATCGGGATAGCGGCGATAGAGGTGGTCGTGATAGAGCTGGCTCACCTCGATCCCTCGCTGGGGCAGGGTCAATCCCCACAATTTCTGGCAGGCGAGATTGAGAATGCGTAGGTCGTAGGCGATGTGATAGCCCACCAGTTCACGGGGGCCGGTAAAGTCGAGTAGCAGGCGCAGCGCGGCTTCCAGCTCCATCCCCTGTTGCAGATCCTGATGGCGCAGACCGTGGATCACCACAGATTGGCTGGTCAGGCTGGCCGGTGGCAGCACCTTGATGGCGAGGGCCTCGCCAGTCAGCAGCCTGTTGCCCTGAATGCGCACCGCCCCGATGGAGACGATCTCGGCCTGCTCGGGATCGAGACTGGTGGTCTCGAAATCGAGAGCGATCCGTTCATCTTCCGGTGGGGTGGCAAAGAGCTGCGCGAACTCGCCAGTTCGGAACGCACGGCCATACCAGTAGCGTCGAACGCGGCTCAACATGGCTATTGTCTCAGACGAAAGTGCAAGGTGAGCCACTGCTGGAACTTCTTAACCTGATGCAGCGCCTGACGCAACAGATCCCGCTCGCTGTGGCTGAGCTCGCTTGTCTGCACCCGACTATTGCCCCCCTTGAGCTGGCTGCGCAGCCTAAGCCGGATAAAGAGCCGGAACGCCTCCGCCAGATTGCTGCCATAGTCGGCGCTGAGCCGCTCAGCGGCCACCAGCGCATCGATGCGTCCCAGGGTTGAAGTCTCCAGAATGCCTGCCTCAAGTGCCAGCATGCGGATACCGTGCACCAGCGGGAACAAGCCGCCCCGCTTCAGATCCAGCCCTTCCGGTGGCTGCTCCAGCCGGCCAAACAGGGTGAGGGGGGCATGAAAGGCCACTGCCGGTCGCACCATCTCCGCCAGCAGGTCCCGTCTGTCCGCCAACTGCTCGCGCAGCGCTCTGGCAACCGGCAGATGGAGCTGTCGATCCCCCGCGATGGGGTGAGCATCGGCCAGGGTGGCGAGCCAGAGCAGCTCCTCCTCACTGGCCGTGGTGCAGGCGCTGGCAATGGCGCTTTGCCACTCATCGCCTGTTTTTACCCAGGCCGGATTGTTCACCATTACCTGCCCGGGGCACAGCGGGTAGCCGAGGCGCTCCAGCAGGGCGCTGAATTCGGCCAGATCGGCTGCCTGGGTGGGCCATGCCAGCCCCTCTGGCAGGATCAGGGCGTTGTCCTGATCGGTTTTGAGGATCTGCTCACCGCGCCCCTCCGAGCCCAGTATCAGCAGGCAAACCTTATTCTGCACCTCGGGGGGGAGCACCAGCGCAAAGGCTTTGGCGATCAGGTGTTCGTTGATGGTGGCGATCAGTTTCATCAAAAAGGCGGTGTGGATCCCCTGGTTAAACAGGGATCGGGTCAATTGTTGCTGCTCGCGGGCCACCGCCTCCAGTGCCGGCAGGCTGTCGGCGCGGGCGATGCGCAGGGTCAGTACGTGGGAGTGGGTCGAGAAGAGCCCCAGCACCTGAGTCAGTTGCAAGATGCCCGCCACCTCGTTGCCACGCCACACCACCAGTCGCTTGATGCGATGGCGTGTCATCAGCAGCAGGGCATCAAACAGATAGCTCTCCAGCGGCAGACCAATCAAGGGCGTGGGAGTCAGCACAGAGAGGGGGGCCGTCAGCGGCAATCCCTTGAGGGTCAGGGCATGGAGCAAGGTCTTGCGGGTTGCCAGCGTGAGGGAGCCGTCGTGGGCCGGGTAGAGCAGGCAATCGGTTCCCTTGCTCACCATGGCTTCGGTCGCCGCCAGCAGTGAGAGCTTGCTGTCGACGATAAGCGGTGCCTGCAGGTGGCCGGGTTCGATGCGGGTCAGGATAAATTCCGCCAGATTCTTCTGACCCAGCTGTTCGCGTTGTTCCTGCTGGCGCTGGCGTTCGGCCAGATTGGCGGTGAAGTAGCTGGCAAACTGCGGATCCTGCTCACAGAGCGCCAGAAAGGTGTGGCGAGGAATGAGCTGGCAGAGGCTATCTTCCAGCGCGGTGAAGCGGTGGCGGCAGCTGCCATCAAACTGGGCGCGCACATCGAACAGGTCATCGACCCCGTAATCACCAAACTGGTGGTGAGGGGCAGACTCTTCCACCGCCCCCTTGATGATGAGATAGAGGCCGGGAGGCTGGTCCCCCTCCTTGAGCAGCAGATCCCCGGCCCGAAAATAGCAGAGCGAGAGGTGACGGGATAGCCGCTCGCGCGCCTCCTCGCCCAGTCGGTCGAACGGTGGTCTGGCAAAATTGAACAGGGTTGACATGACAGCGTCCTCTGCTGGCTTGCGGCACTCATGCTGCTCCCAGTGTGACAAAGGGAGGGGGAGGCGACCAGCCGACTTTAGTCTCAGCTGTACCGCCTGTTCACACTCTGATAACGTGGTGGTATGACCAGTGGGTCAGTTTCAGGGATCAAGGAGAGGACAAGGGAGATGGAAAAACCAAGGATCAAGTGCGAGATCCACGACGGGATTGCCGAAGTGATGCTGACGCGGGGGGATAAACTCAATGCACTGGACAGAGCCATGTTCAGCGCCATCGACGAGACGCTGACGCAGCTCGCCCGGCACAAGGGGCTGCGGGCGGTGATCCTGCATGGCGAGGGGCGAGCCTTCTGCGCCGGGCTGGATGTGAAATCCATGCTGAGACAGCCGGTAGCGGCGCTCGAGATCCTCAAGCGTGAAGCGGACGAAGCGACCAATCTGGCCCAGCGGGTTGCTTATGGTTGGCACCAGCTGCCTGTGCCGGTTATTGCAGTCACCCAGGGAGTCTGTTTTGGCGGTGGCTTGCAGATTGCGCTCGGCGCCGATTTTCGCTTCAGCACCCCCGATTGCCGCTTCTCGGTGATGGAGATCAAGTGGGGCATCATCCCCGACATGAGCGGCAGCGTTACCATGCGCAACCTGATGGGGCTGGATACCGCCATAGAGCTGGCCATGAGCGGGCGTGAACTGGATGCCGTCGAGGCCAAAGCTCTCGGGATGGTGAGCCGGGTCTGCGCCGATCCGCTGGTGGAGGCGCGAGAGTTTGCCCGCACCCTTATCACCAAGTCGCCGGATGCACTGGCGGGGATCAAGCAGCTCTACAGCCAGGCCTGGGCCCGCAGTGACGAGGCGATGCTGAAGGAAGAGACTCGGCTACAAAAGCAGATCCTGGGGCGACCCAATCAGTGGCGAGCCACCCTTAACAGCCTGTTTCGCTGGCGGCTGCCCTTCGGGCCGCGCCGCAATCCGCTCTGAGATGAGGTGACAGGAAAAGAAATGGCAGCATAGGCTGCCATTTTTATTGATGTCTTATGTCGTTCTGGTTCAGGAGGTCTTGCGATCCTGATCCGGCTCGAACTGATGGCCAGATTTCTCCAGTTCCAGGTTCTCTTCGGAGCGCTTGCCCACCCAGTAATCGGCGTTCTTGATGCCGAGCTTCTCCGGGTGGAATACGGGGTCAATCCCTTGTGCCTGCTGCGCTTCATAATCCTTCAGACAGGTGAAGGCGGTTTTTTGCAGCAGCAGAATGGCGATGATGTTGAGCCATGCCATCAGGCCGACCCCGATATCACCCATGCCCCAGGCCAGATCTGCCGTCTTGACGGTGCCGTAGACGGTGGCAGCCATCAGCGCAATCTTCAGCAAGAAGGTGAGCCAAGGGCGATTAATCTTGCGGTTGATGTAGGCGATGTTGGTTTCGGCGATGTAGTAGTAGGCAACGATGGTGGTGAACGCGAAGAAGAACAGCGCGATGGCCACGAAAATGCTGCCAAAGCCCGGCATCATGCTCTCCATGGCGGTCTGCACATAGCCCGGGCCTGCTGCGATACCGGCAATACCCGTGTAGATAGCGGCGCCGTCCGGCCCTTGTACGTTATAGAGGCCGGTGATCAGCAGCATAAAGCCGGTGGCGGAGCAGACGAACAGGGTGTCGATATAGACGGAGAACGCCTGCACCAGACCCTGCTTGGCCGGGTGACTCACTGCCGCCGCAGAGGAGGCGTGCGGCCCGGTACCCTGACCCGCTTCGTTGGAGTAGACCCCGCGTTTTACCCCCCACATGATGGCCAGGCCCAGAATGGCACCGAAACCGGCATCCAGGCCGAAGGCGCTCTTCCAGATCAGCAGGATCACGCCCGGCAGCTGGCCGATATTGAGGGCGATGATGACGCAAGCCACGATGATATAGCCCAGCGCCATAAAGGGCACCACGGTACTGGCGAAGCTGGCGATACGCTTGACGCCGCCGAAGATAATAAAGCCGAGCAGCAGCGCCAGACCGGCGGCAGTGACGTTCGGATCGATATTAAAGGCGGTCTGCAGGCTTGAGCCGATGGAGTTGGCCTGCACCCCCGGCAGCAGCACGCCGCAGGCGAAGACGGTAGCGATGGCGAAGGTCCAGGCGTACCACTTCATGCCAAGCCCTTTCTCGATATAGAAGGCCGGGCCGCCGCGGTATTCACCGTTGATCTTCTCTTTGTAAACCTGACCCAGGGTGGACTCCACGAAGGCAGAGCTGGCGCCGAGGAAGGCGACCATCCACATCCAGAACAGGGCGCCCGGGCCACCGAAGGTGATGGCGGTGGCCACACCGGCGATGTTACCGGTACCCACACGACCGGCCAGGGTCATGGCCAGCGCCTGGAAGGAGGAGACACCGGCATCGGTGCTCTTGCCATCAAACATCAGGCGCACCATCTCTTTGATATGACGCAGTTGCAAAAAACGGGTGCGCAGGGAGAAGTAAAGACCGACCCCCAGACACAGGTAGATGAGCGCAGGGCTCCAGATTACACCATTGATGGCATTGACGATTTCATTCATGTACAACAACTCCTTTGTTGTGTTTGTGGCGCTGTCTTGGCGAGATCTTGGCCTCGCTCTCTGTCACTGTTTTCGGCCCTGTTTGTTAACAATCCAGTTAACAAATGAGCGCGAGGTTGAGGGGTTAAGCAGAGCGCAAACACGCGCCATGCATGGCTTGTAACATATCGAGTTGTATCGGTGCTTCCCAGCGAAAAATGTTGTCTTGTTGCAAATTTGTGAATTGACAAGGGTGGGGGGATAATGGCAGGCAGCGTTTTCTATGAGTAAAGATGAGATCCTCCTTGTTGATCTGCGCCAGACAATGTGACGGGCGTAACACAATGGAAAGCAAACATGAGGCCAACAATGAAAAATGACCCTGAGACGTTGACGATCCGTCCCCCCGAGGCCGACGACGGGAGCGCCATCGCCCACCTGTTCACTCAATTGGGGTATCCTGCCGAAGGCGCTGACGTGACGGCGCGCCTGTTTGCGCCGGATCCCGTGAGCGTTGTGCTGCTCGCCTCCCAGGGCGACAAGGTGGTCGGCGTGCTGGTGTGGCACAAGCTGGCACCGCTGCATGTTGCACCAGCTTGGGGCCTGATCTCGGCGCTGGTTGTCGATGAAGGGGCAAGAGGGGCGGGAGTGGGTGCAGCCTTGCTCAAGGGCGCTGAAGCGATGGCGCGGGCCGCAGGTTGCGCCCAGCTGGAGCTATCCAGCAGTCTCAAGCGCGAGGCGGCCCACCGTTTCTATCTGGCGCAGGATTATCAGGAGCGGCCGAAACGGTTCGTCAAACTGCTGTGACCTGTTGTTTGCATCAAAAGAAGGAGTAGGCGTGCTGGGATGGTTCAAATGGCTGGGTGGTCGCCCGCAAACGTCCATGAGTGAGGATGAGTTGGCGCTGTGGCGTCAGGCGCTGGCGGCTGTGCCCATCTTGCAAGGGCTCAGCGACACCGAGCAGACGACGCTTATCGGCTTGGGGCAACAGCTACTCAAGCGCAAGACCCTGACCCTGATCGGGGTAGAGCTCAGCCCACGCCAACAGGCGGTGCTGGCGCTGCAGGCGGCGCTGCCCATCTTGCATCTTGGGGCTGACTGGTATCGCGGCTTTCACGAAATCATCATCATTCCCGAGCCCGTGACCCGGCGCCAGGAAGTACAGGATGAGTTCGGGTTGGTGAGCGAGTTTGAAGAGGAGAACGCCGGTGAATCCTGGCCACAAGGGCCGCTGGTACTGGCCTGGAGCGAACTGCAGCAGGATGGCGACTGGGACGGCTTTAATCTGGTGATCCACGAGCTGGCTCACAAGCTCGATATGCTGGGCGGTGAGGCGGACGGCGCGCCGCCGTTGCCGGGGCAGATGAGCAGCCAGCTCTGGCAGCAGGCCTTTCAGAGCGCTTTCGACGAGTTGTGCCAGCAGCTCGACCGGGACGAAGTGACCGATATCGATCCCTATGCTGCTGAACATCCCGCCGAATTTTTTGCCGTCAGCTGCGAGTGTTTCTTTACCGATCCGCTGCGGCTGCAGCAGGTCTATCCCGCGGTATACCGGCAACTGAGCCAGTTCTTTAGCCAGGATCCCGCACTGCGTTTCCCCGCGACTCGCTTGCTGGCGGGGGAGGTGGACGTCGAGTCACTTGACTGATAATCGATCTGTTGAACGGTTATTCGAGATAGCAAAAAGGCACCCGAGGGTGCCTTTTTCACAATCTGAGTGGCTTGCCTATCAGGCAGCGGCTTTCAGCTGTACGGCGGCGGCTTTCTTGTGATCGCCGATCGGCATCACGGTGCGGCCGAACTGCTCGTTGATCACGGTGGCCATAGCCAGGTAGATGGCGCTGGCGCCACAGATGATGCCTTCGAAACCGGCGATGGTACCGATCAGGGTGCTGCCGGTGAAGTCACGGGCGGCCAGCAGGAAGAACAGCACGGTCAGGGAGGCGAACACGAACTGCTTGGCGCGCGGGTAGTTGATGGTGCCAACCAGCATGAACAGGGTGAACATGCCCCACATCAGCAGATACCAACCCATGTAGGCGTGCGGAGTGGCTTCGGCCAGACCCATGGTCGGCATGATCAGCAGGAACACCAGGCTCAGCCAGAACAGGCCGTAGGAGGTGAACGCGGTCACACCGAAGGTGTTGCCACGCTTGTATTCCATGATGCCAGCGATGATCTGGGCGATGCCGCCGTAGCACAGGCCCATGGCCAGGATCATGGCGCTGATGGGGAAGAAACCTGCGTTATGGATGTTCAGCAGGATGGTGGTCATACCGAAACCCATCAGACCCAGAGGGGCAGGGTTGGCCAATTTTTCGCTCACGTGGCGTTCTCCAAAAATAGAGGTGGGGTTAACAAAAGACGCGCGATTTTAGGCAGGCTGTGGCGCGCCCGCAAGGGGGCAAGGGGGATAAATCGTAAAAAAACTACGTGATTATTTACATCAGCGGCCAAATGCTCACCAAGACAGGCTGTTTGGTGAGCAAAAGGTGTCAAAATAGTTGAAGGGTTGTATTTTTCTTACGCTTTTGCGCAGTGCGGCGGCCTTACTGATCCAGTGTCAGGATCACTTTGGCTTCCTTGTCCTCTTCCTTGACCTGGCTGTCGAGCACGAACAGCCGCTCCGGGGCGATCCCCTGGCTGTCGACCAGAAACTCCTTGGTATTTTGCGCCCGGCGCATGGCGAGATTGCGCAGGGATTTGGCAGTGATGAGCTGCTGATCCCGCAGCAGGATCACCGCCTGTGCCCTCAGTGCCGCGCTCTCTTCATCCAGATGGAGGCGATCGGCCAGATCTTCCAGATCTTCGCCAAAGCGCTCTTCATAGGCCTGGGCCAGCGCCTCTTGCAGGGCGGGGTCCTGTTCCAGCAGGTCGAGATCCGCCTGATTGCCGGTGAGCTTGGCCAGTACCCGCTCCAGCTTTTGCCGTTGCAGGATGGGGCGCTCCTCGTTGAAGTTGACCTTGCCGCGAATGTTCATGCTGAGCTTGGGTCTATCCTTGAGGGCCTGCGCCAGCTTGACCAGTTTCTCCTGCTGAGTGGGGGTGAGATCGGGATCCCCCGGCAGGAAGGGAAGTTCGTCGAGATCTTCGGTGCCATCGGCCAGCGAGGCGAGCAGGGAGAAGGGGGAGGTGATCGCCTTGCTCAGGGTGTTGCCCAGCACATCCCAGAAGATATTGCCGATGCTGAAGTCCGGTTGATCGAGATCCCCCTTCACCTTGAGGTTCATCTGTATCACCCCGTTGGCATCGCTTAGCAGGGCGATGGCTAGCCCCAGCGGCAGATCCTTGGCCTGATCGCTCTTGATCTTCTCGCCCAGTTGCAGCTTCTTGATGGTGATGTCGTTATCCCCCTCCAGCCGATTGCCCTCCAGCTTGTAGTGCAGCTTCATGGAGAGCTGCCCCTTGTCGATGGCATAACCGGCATAGGTGCCCGAATAGGGGGTGAAGGTGGTGAGCTCCAGATTGTGGAAAGCGACCGCGATGTCGAGGATCGGGTTGGCCACCAGCAGGTTGGTACCGCCGCGAATGGTCACCGGCGCATAGCGATCCACCTTGCCGTTGAAGGCGAGATCGGAGCGTTGCCCCGGAATATTGCTGATATGGCGACTTTGGCCGCCCAGCGAGGCGATATCGGCCACAAAATCCTGACTCAGACTGCGATCAGCAAAGCGCAGGTTGCCCTGCTCGGTGCGCAGCTGATCGATGGTGAAACGAAAGTCGGGAGCCTTGCTGCCTGCCGTCGCGTGAGTACCTTTGGTTGCCGCCGGTTGCGGCAACAGCAGCTGTTGCAGGTTGGTGGTGCCATCCTCGTTGATCTCGATGCGGGCGAAGGGCTTGTTGAGGGCAATCTCCTTGATCCGCATCTGCTGGCTGATGCCGTCATACGCCAGACCGGTGAGAGCCAGGGTGTTGAACTCCAGCAGCCGCTGATTGTCTGCCCGATCGACTACTTTGAGCCCGTTGATATCGAGCCCCCCTTGCAGGGTCAGCTTGCTCAGATCTCCCTGGGTTGTGGTGGCGAGATCAAGGCGGGTCTTGCTGCTCAGCAGCCCGTTTTGCACCTTGATGCGTACCAGATCGGCCAGATAGGGCTGTGCCAGCGTCAGGGGCAGCCCCTGCTGGTTGATGTCGCCGCTTAAGGTGAAAGGAGTCAGGGTCAGTTGGCCATCAAAGGCGAGGGGGCTGCTCTGGTTGAACTGGGTGGCCAGAGTCAGTTTGCTCGGTTGCTCCCCCTTGCTGCCCAGTGGCCCCAACGCCAGCTTGAGGCCGGAGAGCTGGCGTGCCTGCGGTTTGCCGCTGCTCGATTCGGTGAGAGTGAGATCGCCCTTGTCGATGGCGATCTGCCTGATCTGCCACTGCCAGGGTTTGTCTGCCTCGTGTTTCTTGCCGTTACCGGCTGCCTTTGCTTGCTGTGCCGACTTGGGCGCCGCATTGTTGGCCACCTCGTTTGCGGCGTGGGCTCCTTTGACGGGCTTGGCGGGGGCCTGTTCAATCAGCAAGTCAGCCAGATCCAGCTCCTGCTGTGGGTTGAGGGTGGCCTTGAGCAGGGGCTGTTGCAGAGTGACCTTGCCGATCTGGAGCGACTGTTTCTGGCCATCGACAGCCAGATCGCTAAGGGCCAACTGGCCGAAGCGGGCAAATTCGTCGCCCTTGTGTTTTTTAAGCTGCCAGTTGTCCAGCGTCAGCTTGCCTTTGGACAATTGCCACAGTACCCCTTGCTTGCTCTCTTTAAGCTGGTACTCCACCTCTGCATTGGCGTGGCCCTTGGCCAGATCCAGCTTGAGATAGGGGGCCCAGAGCGGGGCGAAGGGTTTCAGGTCGACCTGTTTGAGGCTCGCTTTGCCCTGACCCATGCCGCTCATCACATCGAGTTTGCCGTGGGCAGCGAGGCTGCTTTTGCCGTTGATGGCGGCGTTCAGCTGATAGGCGGTCGGGTGATTTGCCTCGGTGCGCAGGTTATCGAGCTTGAGGGTCACTTTCTCCAGATTGAGAGGCGGCAACCAGCCGGGTTCGCTCTCCTTGCGCTGATCCTGATAGCGCACATGCCCGTCAGTGACATTGACGCTGGCGATGTCGACCAGTAGCGGGGCGCTTGCTGTCTCGGGCTCGGGGGCGGGCGCAGGGGTGAGCAGGGTCGCCAGCGCATCGGTCAGATTGAGTCGAACATCCCCCTTTTTGTCTGCCAGCCGTTGCAGCTGCACCACGGGTTTGGTCAGGGTGACGGCGGAAAGCACGACCCCTTTCTGCTGCCAGCTGGCTTGCAGGTTTGGGGTGATAAAAAGCTGTTCAAAACCGATGATGGTCTGCTGCTTGGCATCGAGCAGGGCAGTCGCGCCGAGGGAGATAGAAGGGTTGCGCAGCCCTACGTCAATCTCCCCCAGCGTCAGTTGCAGGCCATAGTGCTCGGCCAGCCAGCCGGGCAGATAGCGCTGGATCAAACGGGGGGTTTGCCACAGCAGCAGAGTGATCAGGATAAGAAACAGCAGGAAAGCGTAGGCAAGGTAGCGCAGCAAGCGGAGCTTGGGGGACGCGGGCTCGGTGGTGTTCATTTGGTGCACTCCCATTCGGTTCCCGCCATGGTACAGAAAAGCTGGATAGTAATCATGGGGTTGCGTGCTGTTGTACGCCGTACTTTGTCCAAAGGCGATCCAGTTCCCCCTTTTTTTGCAGCGCTGCCAGCCACTGTTCCAGCTGGGCAGGGGTAATGGGAGCCTCAGGGTGAAGGATGGCGCGGTGTTGATACTGTTGATCCCATTTTTGCGAGATCAGCAGCTGGTCGGCGGTGTCGGGATGGGCCAGCAGATACTGGTTAAGGTAGGAAACGTTGAGAATGGCTACCTCGCCACGCCCTTTGAGCAGGGCTTGCAGGGCGCTGATGTTGTCCTTGACCAGGGTGATATTGAGCTTGCGCTGCAGGTAGAGGGGATCAGCATTGAACTGGCCGACGCCGTAGTGGTAGCCGGTCACCCCGATAAGATGATGCCGAGAGGGGTCATCGAAAAAGCGCTGATCCCGGCCCGTTTTGTTCAGGGCCACATAGACCTCACCACCACCGAGAAAGGGGGCTGTTATCTTGAATTTATCTGTGTCCCAGCCCCACTTGGTGTCTTCAAACAGCATCAGCGAGAAACGGCCCAGATCGAGCGCCTTGTAACGGTTGGCGGCCGAGGTGGGAACAAACACGAATCTTACCTCTTGCTGGATCTCGTTTAGCTTGGCGATGAGGTCCAGCGTCAGCCCTTCATAGCGGGAATCGGAGAGTTTGACCACAAAGGGGGCATAGGGGTATCCGCCAACCTTGATGAGGGGATGGCTCCAGCCAGAGAGGCTGAACAAGAGCAAAAACCAGCACCAATATCTCATGGGATCCCCAGGGCAATAGCTTGTTCCCAGATTCGGTTAATCTGCGCCAGTTTTCAAGCTGTTAAGGGAATTAACACAGCGCTGTTCGGCGGCCTCCAGCTCGGCCATCACCATCTGGATATCCTCCAGTTGTTGGCGCAGCACGCCGCGTTTTGTCTCGATCAGCTGGATCATGGAGTGGAGCTGGGTTTTGCTCGATTTGTCAGTGTCGTACATATCGAACAGCTCGCGGATCTCGGCCAGGCTAAACCCCAGCCGTTTGCCGCGCAGGGTCAACTTGAGCCGGATCTTGTCCCGATGGCTGTAGATGCGGGTTTGCCCCTCCCGCAGCGGGGTGAGCAGCCCCTCATCCTCGTAGTAGCGGATGGTGCGCGGCGTGACATCGAACTCTTGGGCCAGCTCCGAAATGCTGTAGGTGATCTCCTTGCCGGGCAGGGAACGGGGCATGGTCATGACTCCTGTTGCTGGGCGTGTGGCTGGCAGAGGCGGGCGCGCAGCCGCTCGGCATTGGCGTGCAGGGCCTGACCGACCCGCGAGCCGTTGGGACGGCCGAGCTGCTCGCTCACCCACTGGCCGGTGGCCGCCAGTTTGTCGAGATCCACCCCGGTCGTCATGCCAAGGCCGTGTAGCAGGTAGACTACCTCTTCTGACGCCACATTGCCGGAGGCGCCCGGCGCATAGGGGCAGCCGCCAAGCCCCGCCACCGAGCAGTCGATGGTGCGAATGCCACGCTCCAGCGCGGGTAGCAGGTTGGCCAAGCCTTGACCGTAGGTGTCGTGAAAATGGACCGCGAGCCGCCCCGCCGGGATCTCGTGCAGCACCGCATCCAGCATGGGCGCCACCGTGCCCGGAGTGCCGACGCCTATGGTGTCTCCCAGCGAAATTTCGTGGCAGCCGAGATCCAGCAACTGTTCGGCCATGGCGGCGACCCGTTTCGGGCGGGTCGGGCCATCGAACGGGCAGGCGATGACGGTGGAGAGGTAGCCGCGCACCTTGATGCCGAGGCGTCGCGCCTCCTGCACCAGCGGGGCGAAGCGCACCAGCGACTCCTCCACGCTGATGCCGATATTGGCCCGGGTAAAGCCATCGGAGCAGGCGGTGAAGAGGCCAATCTCGTCGGCTCGGGCGGCAATGGCTGCCTGCAAGCCTTGCAGATTGGGCACCAGAGCGCTGTAACGGGTTGAGCCCTTGCGCGGCAGTGCCTCGAACAGCGCTGCGGAGTCCGCCATCTGCGGAACTTTTTTGGCAGAGACAAAGGCACCCACCTCGATGCGTTGCAGGCCGCTGTCGGTAAGGCGCTGGATCAGCTCCAGCCGCTGTACCAGGGAGAGGGGCGCAGCTTCATTTTGCAGGCCATCTCGCGGCCCCATCTCCACCAAACTGACCCTGTCGTCACGGACGTCCTGTGATCGGTTCATGGGTGATCCTCCTGTGAAGCTATCTCTTCGGCAAAGCGCACCAGCACAGTTCCCTGGCTTACCTGCTCGCCCTGTTTGCACTGCAGGGCTTCAATTACCCCGTCCCGCTCTGCACGCAGTTGGTGTTCCATCTTCATCGCCTCCAGCACCAGCAGGGGTTGCCCCTTGCTGACCGTTTGGCCGGGTTCGACCATTACGGCCACCACGATGCCGTGCATGGGGGCGATGGCGCCTTGTGCCTTCTCGTTTGCCTGATCATGGTGGTGGCTGTGCTGCTGATCATCAGCAGTGAAACGGATGCGCTGGCCCCCTAGGATCATGATGAAGGTTGCCTCCGAGCCTGCGACCGTCTGAATGGGGATCTGCTGCCAGCAGCCACCCTGTTGTAGCCGGATATGATCGTCACCTCTCTGGTAGCAACGGGTCTCCCCTTGCCACTCAAACTGGCCGTCATGATCGTTAAGGGTCAATACCCGGCGCTCATCACCGATCCGTACCGCCGCCGTCCAGCAGCGATCCGGCCCCAGTCGAAATCCGCAGGCTTGCTGCCAGGGGGAGGTGCCGGCAGGGCGGCTCGCCAACCAGAGGGTGGCGAGCGGCCAGGCGAGTTCAGGAATGGGCTGCGCTGTGGTGGGGATGAGCCACTGGGTATGGTGGCGCATGGTCAAGACGTCAGGCTCTTCACACAGGCGCAGCAGCAGCGCTCCGTTATGCACCAGTGGGCCGAGATCCAGCGCAGCCAGCGCATCGGCCAGTTGGGCGAACGCCTCGGCGCGGTTCTGGCCGTGGGCGATCAGCTTGGCGATCATAGGATCGTAATAGGGGCTGACCTCATCGCCAACGGTAACGCCGGTGTCGATGCGTACGCCATCCGGCCACTGCAGCCAATTGATGGGGCCGCTGGCGGGCAGAAAACCGGCCGCCACATCCTCGGCGTAGAGGCGAGCCTCCACTGCATGGCCGCGCAGCACCACTTCCTCCTGGGTGAGTGGTAGCGGCTTGCCTTCTGCCACGGCCAGCTGCCAGGCAACCAGATCCTGCCCGGTCACCGCTTCGGTGACCGGATGCTCCACCTGCAGCCGGGTGTTCATCTCCATAAAGAAGAACTCATCCTTGCAGAGCAGGAACTCGATGGTGCCAGCCCCCTGATAATGGATGGCCTTGGCTGCGGCCACGGCTGCCTCCCCCATGGCGCGGCGCAGAGCCGGAGGGATGTCGGGGGCGGGTGCCTCTTCGATCACCTTCTGATGGCGTCGCTGCAAGGAGCAGTCCCTGTCCCCCAGATAGATGGCGTTGCCGAGGCTATCGGCAAAGACCTGTACTTCCACGTGGCGAGCCTGGGGCAGATAGCGCTCGAGCAGTACCAGATCGTCACCAAAGGCGGCCTTGGCTTCCCGTTTGACTGCCGCCAGCGACTCGTCAAAGTCGGCCAGCTGATCGACCCTACGCATCCCCTTGCCACCGCCGCCACTGGCCGCCTTGATAAGTAGCGGGAAGTCAATCTGGCTCGCCTGATCGCGCAAGAAGTCCGGCCGCTGATCCGTGCCGTGATAGCCGGGCAGCACAGGTACGCCGGCAGCCTGCATCAGCGCCTTGGCGCCCGATTTGTCGCCCATGGCGAGAATGGCGGCGCCGCTTGGGCCGACAAAGCGCAGGCCGCGCTGTTCGCAGGCGGTGGCAAAATCGCTGTTTTCCGACAGAAAGCCGTAACCGGGATGGATGGCATCGGCACGCGCCTCTTTGGCAATCTTCAGCACCTTGCCGGTGTCCAGATAGCTCTCTCTGGCCGGTGCGGGCCCCAGATGCCAGGCCTCATCGGCCAGACGGGTGTGCATAGCTTGGGCGTCGGCATCTGAGTAGATCGCGATGGTGTGAATGCCGAGGCGTTTCGCCGTCTTGATGATGCGCACGGCGATTTCGCCGCGATTGGCGATCAGCAGGCGTTTAATCTGAGTGTGGTGGGTCATGTCTCATCCTTGAAACGGGGACGCCAGGCGGGAGGACGTTTGTCGAAGAAGGCCTGCATTCCCTCCTGGGCTTCGAGCCCCACCCGAACCCGGGCAATGGTCTCGACGGTTCTCTCTTCATGAAGGCGAGAGGGATGGGCCTCTATCGCCGCCAGCAGTCGTTTGGTCTCTTTCATCGCCTCCGGCCCGTTGCGGCACAGACGAAGGGCCTGCGCCCGTCCCTCCGCCAGCAGTTGATCCGGTTTGCAGAGTTGGTGTGCCACATTGAGCCGACAGGCGGTGATGGCATCGAACGGCTCGGCACTGAGCATGTAGCGGCGTGCCTGACGCATTCCCATGGCGCGTACCACGTAGGGGCTTATAACCGCAGGCACTAGCCCGAGGCTTACCTCTGAGAGGCAGAAGCGCGCATCATCGCTGGCCAGCACCAGATCGCAGGCGCAGATGAGCCCCAGCGCCCCGCCGTAGGCGGCCCCTTGCACCAGCGCCACCGTGGGGAAGGGGAGCTCGTCGAGGGTCTGCATCAGCCGGGCCAGTACCCGGGCATCTTCGCGATTGTGCTCAAAATCGGCGTGGGCCAGATTGCGCATCCAGTTGAGATCGGCGCCCGCGCAAAAGTGTTTGCCTTCGGCCCGCAGCAGCAGGGCGTGGGGGCGTTCGGCAAGATCATGACCATGGAGATGGGCCAGATCATCGAGGCAGTCGAGCAGCCCCAGCATCAGGTCGGCATCAAAGGCGTTGTGGCGGGCCGGGCGCGACAGCACCAGCTCGGCCAGCGGGCCGTGCCGCTCCAGCCGAAACGGGCCCTGTGTTGAAGAGCCAAGTGCTGAGGAAGTAAGTGGATCTGACATAGGTTGCTCCTTACATCCGGAAGATGCCGTACTGCTCGGTTTCAATGCGGGCACCCTGACAGGCGGCGAGCGCCAGCGCCAGCACGGTGCGGCTCTGGGCCGGGTCAATGACGCCGTCATCCCAGAGGCGGGCGCTGGCGTAGTAGGGATGACCCTGGCGCTCATACTGTTCGATCACGGGCGCGCGGATGGCGGCCGCCTCCTGCTCGCTCAAATCTTTGCCCTCGGCAGTCAGCTTGTCCCGACGCACCTGCACCAGCACTCCGGCAGCTTGTTCGCCACCCATGACAGAGATGCGGCTGTTGGGCCAGCTAAAGAGAAAATCGGGTTCATAGGCACGGCCGCACATGCCGTAGTTGCCGGCACCAAAGCTGCCGCCGACGATCAGGGTGATCTTGGGCACCCGGCTGCAGGCCACGGCGGTGACCAGCTTGGCGCCGTGCTTGGCGATCCCCTCTTTTTCTGCGCTACTCCCCACCATAAAACCGGTGATGTTCTGCAAAAAGAGTAGCGGGATGGCACGCCGGTTACAGAGTTGGATAAAGTGGGCCCCCTTCTGGGCGCTGTCGCTGTGCAGCACGCCGTTGTTGGCTAGGATCCCCACCTCCATGCCGCAAATGCGGGCAAAGCCGGTCACCAGAGTGGTACCAAATAACGCCTTAAATTCGTCAAAGTCAGAATCATCCACCAGTCGTGCAATCAGTTCGCGGGCATCGTAAGGGCGTTTGAGGCTGGTGCCCACCAGACCGTAGAGCTCCTCGATGGGGTAGCAGGGGGGCTCGTAGCCGGGGCTGCTCTCTACCGGCTCGCTACCCAGATGAGTCACCAGCGTGCGGGCGATGGCCAGAGCGTGGGCATCGTCACGGGCCATATGATCAGCAACGCCGGAGTGGGCGCAGTGCACTTCGGCGCCGCCCAGGGCCTCTGCGCTGATCTCCTCGCCGGTGGCAGCCTTGACCAGCGGCGGACCCGCCAGAAAGATGGTGGCCTGCTCCCTGACCATGATCGACTCGTCCGCCATGGCGGGCACGTAGGCGCCCCCGGCGGTGCAGAGCCCCATCACCACTGCCAGTTGAGGGATGTTTTGGGCCGACATGCGGGCCTGGTTGTAGAAGATGCGGCCAAAGTGATCCCGGTCGGGGAACACCTCGTCCTGCATCGGCAAGAAGGCGCCGCCGGAATCCACCAGATAGAGGCAGGGGAGACGCAGCCGCTCGGCGATGGCCTGGGCGCGCAGGTGTTTTTTCACCGTGAGCGGGTAGTAGGTGCCGCCCTTCACGGTGGCGTCGTTCACCACCAGCATGCAGAGCCTGCCCGAGACCCGGCCGATGCCGGTGATGATACCGGCGGCGGGCACTGGCTCGTCATAGACCTGCCAGCCAGCCAGCGCCGACAGTTCGAGAAACGGGGAGCCCGGGTCCAGCAGCTGATTGATGCGCTCGCGGGGCAGCAGCTTTCCACGGGCCTGATGGCGGGTGTTGTTGGCCGCGCCGCCCCCTTGCGCAATCTCGGCAATGCGGGCGTGGAGATCGTCGACCAGCCCCTGCATGGCGGCCCGATTGGCCGCATATTCCGGGCTCGCCGTGTCGAGGCGGGAGTGGATACGACTCATGCATTTTCTCCCATCAGCTCGCGGCCGATGAGCCAGCGGCGGATCTCAGAGGTGCCGGCGCCGATCTCGTAGAGTTTGGCGTCCCGCAGTAGGCGGCCAGTGGGGTATTCGTTGATGTAACCGTTGCCGCCGAGCAACTGGATAGCGTCGAGGGCCATCTGGGTGGCGTTTTCGGCGGCAAACAGGATAGCGGCGGCGCAATCTTTACGGCTGGTGCGACCCTGATCGCAGGCGCTCGCCACCGAGTAGACCAGCGCCCGGCTGCTGGCGAGGCGGGTATACATGTCGGCGAGCTTGCCCTGCACCAGCTGGAACTCGCCGATGGCTTGACCAAACTGCTTGCGCTCGCGCACATAGGGCAGCACCACGTCCATGCAGGCCTGCATGATGCCAAGGGGGCCCGCAGCCAGCACCACCCGCTCGTAATCGAGCCCGCTCATCAGCACCTTGACCCCGCCATGCAGGGTGCCCAGCAGGTTTTCCTGCGGCACCCGGCAGTTGTCGAACACCAGCTCGCAGGTGCTGGAGCCGCGCATCCCCAGCTTGTCGAGCTTCTGGGCGGTAGAAAAACCGGGAGTGCCGGCTTCAACGATAAAGGCAGAAATTCCTTTGGGGCCCGCACTGGTATCTGTCTTGGCATAGATGACGAAGGTGTCGGCATCGGGTCCGTTGGTGATCCACATCTTGTTGCCGTTCAGCACGAAGTGATCGCCCTCGCGCTCCGCGGTGAGACGCATGCTGACCACATCGGACCCGGCTCCCGGCTCGCTCATGGCCAGTGCCCCCACATGTTCGCCGCTGACCAGCGGGGGCAGGTATCGCGCTTTTTGCTCGGGTGTGCCGTGGCGGTGGATCTGGTTGATGCAGAGGTTGGAGTGGGCGCCGTAGGAGAGGCCGACCGAGGCGCTGGCGCGGCTTACCTGTTCCATCACCAGCACGTGGGCCAGATAGCCGAGGTTCACCCCGTCATACTCCTCCGCCACCGTGATGCCGTGCAGCCCCAGCTCACCCATCCGGGGCCAGAGATCACGGGGGAAGGCGTTGCTCTGATCGATCTCGCTGGCGCGCGGGGCGATCACTTTCTGGCAGAAGGCCGCAACCTGTTCGGTCAGGGCATTCAGGGTCTCATCCATCTGCATCCATGCTCTCCTTGCGGATATGACAGTCGGGTAGGAAGGTTGGGTCGACCGGCTGACTCGGCGTTACGGCTGGCAGTGGTCGGTCCATTTTGTACTTCACTTCTGCCACAAGTTTACGTTAGCGTAAACGTAAATCAATTGTTAATCTGTTGTGTGTCGATAAAGCGGTGGTAGTGAAAGCGTCATCAGCTACCACGACAACAGCGCCATAGTGGCAGATCCGAATGACCAGTGTGTGGGCGCCGCGTTATAAAGCGCTAACTCAGGAAAATCAGCGCAGGGCAACAAGGGAGCGAACGACAAGATGGATTTTACCCTGACCGATGATCAACAGGCGTATGTGGAGGCGGCCGCCGCCTTTACCGATGAGGCGCTCAAACCCCATGCCGCGCGCTGGGACAAGGAGCATGAGTTTCCGATCCCGACCATCAAGCAGGCGGCCGAGCTAGGTTTTTGTGGTCTCTATACCCCGGAGCAGTTTGGCGGATTGGGGTTGCCGCGCCTCGATGCAAGTCTCATCTTCGAGCGTCTCGCCATGGGTTGTACCTCGACTACTGCGTATCTGACCATCCACAACATGGTGAGCTGGATGCTGGGCAGCTGGCTGCCCACCGAGGTTGCCAAAGAGTGGGTTCCGAAACTGGCCAGCGGCGAATTGCTGGGCTCCTATTGCCTCACCGAGCCGGGGGCGGGCTCTGATGCGGCGGCACTCAAGACACGGGCGGTGCGCGAGGGTGACAGCTACCTCATTGAGGGGACCAAGGTCTTTATCTCGGGGGCAGGCAGCAGCGATGTGCTGGTGGTTATGGCCCGTACCGGTGGTGAAGGGGCGAAGGGGATCTCTGCCTTTATGGTACCGGCTAATGCCCCAGGCGTGAGCTATGGCAAGGCAGAAGAGAAGATGGGCTGGAACAGCCAGCCGACTCGGGAGGTTGTCTTTAATGGGGTTCGCATTCCTGCCTGCTATCGGTTGGGCGAAGAGGGGGAAGGGTTCAAGTTCGCCATGCAGGCCCTCGATGGTGGGCGCATCAATATTGCCACCTGCTCGGTAGGCACTGCCCAGCAGGCACTGGACGATGCGCTGGTCTATGTGCAGCAGCGCCAGCAATTTGGTCACCCGATCAGCGAATTCCAGAGCGTGCAGTTTCGCCTGGCCGATATGGCGACCGAGCTGGCTGCCGCCCGCCTGCTGGTGCGTCAGGCCGCCGACAAGCTGGATCGCGGGGCACCCGACAAGAGTGCCTGGTGTGCCATGGCCAAACGGTTTGCCACCGATGTGGGTTATCGAATCTGTGATGAGGCTCTGCAACTCTTTGGCGGCTATGGTTATATCCGCGAGTATCCGCTCGAGCGCTATCTGCGCGATACCCGGGTACACCGCATTCTGGAGGGCACCAACGAGGTGATGCGACTTATCATCGCGCGCCGCCTGCTGGCCGATCCCGGCTTGTCGCTGGGCTAACCGGTGGTCGCATCAAGGGTGTGTTGCCTGCCACCCGATTTGCACCATGCCATATCGGTTTTGGCTTTGTGAGCCAGCCACAGGTTGGCGTCATTCAAGCCTGTCATCATGACGGCAGCTTCATCGACAAGGACAATGTTATGACAAGGATCAGACTCGAATATCATGGCCACGTGGCCTATATCACCCTCGACCATCCCCCTGCCAACACCTGGACCCTCGCCAGCCTGCAGGCCTTTTTGCAGATGATGGTGGAGCTCGATAGCCGTCCCGATGTGGTGGCGCTGGTTATCCGTGGTGCGGGTGACAAATTTTTCTGCGCCGGTGCCGACCTCAATATGTTTGTCGAGGGGAATGTCGAGCAGGCCCGCGAAGTAGCCGAGGCCTTTGGCAAGGCCTTCGAGGCGCTGGCCCGCTTTCACGGCGTCAGTATCGCCGCCATCAATGGTTATGCCATGGGCGGCGGGCTGGAAGTGGCGCTGGCCTGTGATATCCGCATCGCCGAGCAGCAGGCGTTGCTGGGACTGCCGGAAGCCTCGGTGGGCTTGCTTCCCTGTGCCGGTGGCACCCAGCGTCTGACCGAGCTGGTAGGGCCGGGCTGGGCCAAGCGGATGATCCTCTGCGGTGAGAAGGTGAGTGCCTCGCTGGCCTACGAGATGGGGCTGGTGGAGGAGGTGGTGAAAACCGGTCAGGCGTGGGAGGCCGCCCATCAGATGGCCCATCTGGTGGAGCGCCAGAGCCCGAGTGCCCTGCGCGCCTGCAAAACCCTGATCAATCAGGGCCGCAGTGGCCCGCGGGATGCTGCCTTGCCCCTTGAGCGAGCGCTGTTTCTCGATCTCTTTAGCGATGCCAACCAGCGTGAAGGGGTGGCCGCCTTCCTGGAGAAACGCTCACCACGCTGGCAATATGGCCCAACAGAATAAATCCATACGGAGCCGTTTATGAGTGAGCCGGTCAAGGTTAGCTGTTATCCCACCGAAGATGGCCATCAGATCGGGGTGTTGACCCTCGACAGTCCTGCGTCTCTCAACGCATTGAGCCTTCCGATGATCCAGATCCTGCAACAGACGCTGACCCGTTGGGAGCAGGATCCCGCCATCGTCTGTGTGCTGCTGCAGGGGGCGGGTGAGAAGGCGTTCTGTGCCGGTGGCGATATCCGCTCCTTCTATTACCGCAAGCAGGAGGCGAGCGAGGCGGAACTGTTCGAGTATGCCTGCGACTTTTTCGAGCAGGAGTACCGGCTCGACCACCATATCCACAGTTATCGCAAGCCCCTGATCTGCGTGGCGGACGGTATCTGCATGGGGGGCGGTATTGGCCTGTTTGCCGGAGCCGATTTTCGGGTGGTGACCGAAAGAAGCCTGTTCGCCATGCCGGAGGTGACCATAGGCCTCTACCCCGACGTTGGAGCAAGCTGGTTTTTAAGCCGGATGCCGGGGCGGCTGGGGCTCTGGCTCGGTCTGACTGGCGCCCGCTTCAACGGGAGTGATGCCATCGGTCTTGGGCTGGCGGATCACGCCATCGCCAGTGGCGAGCGCAGTGCGCTGTTGTCACGCCTCGCCGTACTCGACTGGGCTGGCAGTGGTGATCCCCGTGAGCAGATCGATCTGCTGCTCACGGGGTTGTATGGTGAGGTGGCGGCCCGCTTGCCAGCGCCTGTGCTGCTGCCCCATCAACAGAGGATCGATGCCCTGCTGGCGGGGCGCACGCTGCAAGGGGTATTGGCGCGGTTGTTCGAGGCTCAGTTCGATGAACAGGAGGCGGTACTCCAGCAGGCGCAGCAGCTCTGCCGTACCGGCAGCCCCATCAGCCGCGCCATTTTGTGGCGTCAATATTGGCAGGCTCGCCGCAACTCACTGGCAGAGGTATTTGCCGAGGAGCTGACCCTCTCGGTCAACTGCGTGCTCAAGGGGGATTTTGTGGAAGGGGTACGGGCACTGCTGATCGACAAGGATAAAGATCCCCGCTGGCAACAGTTGCCACCGGAGGGGGAGTGGCTGGACGAGTTCTATCGCTGGCCGCAGGGGCGCAATCCGTTGGCCTGCAAGGAATAACATCTTGGCAACCGGCGGAGGCCGCCATCAGCAACGCAAGGAGCAAGCGGGATGACAAGGATAGGGTTTATCGGGCTCGGCAACATGGGGGGGCCCATGGCGGCAAATCTGGCCAGGGCCGGGCAGACGGTGCAGGTGTTTGATCTGGTTGCCCAAAACATTGAGCGCGCTATCGCCTCTGGCTGCATCGCAGCTGGGGATGCCCGTGAGGCGGTGACCGGCTGCGAGGTGGTGATCAGCATGCTCCCTGCGGGGGAGCATGTGCGCGACCTTTGGTTGTCTGAGGGGCAGGATCTGCTGGCAGCACTGCCGGTTGGTGCACTGGTGATCGACTGCTCCACTATCGATGTCGACTCTGCCCGTCAGGTCGGGGAGGCGGCCCGCGCCCGCGGTTTGCGCTTTATCGATGCCCCTGTCTCGGGTGGGGTCGCCGGCGCAGCGGCAGGCTCACTCACCTTTATTGTCGGTGGCGAACAAGCCGACTTTGATGCGGCCAAGCCCGTACTGGCCTGCATGGGGCAGAACCTGTTTTACGCCGGGACGCTGGGGGCGGGGCAGATCGCCAAGATGTGCAATAACATGCTGCTTGCGATCCATATGGCGGGCACTGCCGAGGCGCTGGCCCTCGGGGTGAAGGAGGGGCTGGATCCCGCCGTGCTCTCCACCATCATGGGCAAGAGCTCCGGCAACAACTGGAGTCTGGAGCGCTACAACCCCTGGCCCGGGGTGATGGAGAATGTCCCTGCCGCCCGCAACTATCAGGGGGGCTTTATGACCCGCCTGATGGTGAAAGATTTGGGGCTGGCCATGGCGCTGGCCGAGCATGGCCACAGTACGGTGCCCATGGGGGCGCTCGCACGTAACCTGTTCAACCTGCATGCCGCCCAGGGGCAGGGGAGCCGAGATTTCTCCAGCATCGTCGAACTCTATCTGGATAAACAGGATCCCGCCTGACGGGCCACCTCTCTTCAAGGCATCTCCCTTCTACCAGCTACAAGGAGCATTGATGGATATCAAAGGTAAGGTCATCGTTATTACCGGCGCCGGACGTGGCTTGGGACGGGCCATTGCGCTGGCCCTGGGCGCACAGGGGGCGACGCTGGCGCTGCTCGACATCAATCGCGCCGATCTGGAGGCGACCTCAGCCATGGTGCACAGCCAGAATGATCAGTGCGATCAAGATAGCCAGTGTGAGCTGTTTGTCTGCAATGTGGCGAGCGAAGCCGAGGTTGAGTCGGTTTTTGCTGCTATCAAGGAGCGTTTTGGCGTGCTGCACGGTCTTATCAACTGCGCCGGCATTTTGCGCGATGGCATGCTGATCAAGGTGAAAGAGGGGGAGCTGGTGGAGAAGATGACGCTGGCCCAGTGGCAGAGCGTGATTGACGTCAACCTCACCGGTACCTTCCTCTGCGGTCGTGAAGGGGCGGCGCTGATGGCGCAAGGGGGGCTGGGGGGCGTTATCATCAACATCTCTTCCATCGCCCGCGCCGGCAATATTGGCCAGAGCAACTATGCCGCCAGCAAGGCGGGGGTTGCCTCGCTGGTGGTGACCTGGGCGCGGGAGCTGGCGCGCCATGGCATTCGGGTGATGGGGATTGCCCCCGGGGTGTTTGCCACCGATATGACTGCGGCGATGAAGCCGGAGGCGATGGCGCGGATGCAGCAGGCTATTCCGGTCGGCACCCTTGGCGAGGCGCAACAGCTGGCCGAGACGGTGAGCTTTATTTTTGCCAACGACTATCTGTCGGGAAGGATGATAGAACTGGATGGTGGTTTGCGTTTATAGGGATTTACATAATGGGCCCCGGTGTTTCCACCGGGGCTTTTTTATGCAGATTATTTATACAGAGAGTGCCTGAATGGCGATGCATAGGAACCATGCGAGTCAGGTTGTGTTGGCAGAAAAATGAGAAATATCAATGGGTCTTGGTTAATTTGAGCCAGCTCACAGGCCATATGGGTCAGTGCTGTAAAATTGCGCGCGGTCAAGGCGGTGCATGATTGACGGGACGAGGGATTGCGGTCGGAATAGTCATGCAATATAGTTGCCGCCTTTTTCACGGGGTCAGGATTCCCAGCCCCTCCCATATTGCGCGCAGTATGAATACGGACGCTCTGCCGCCGCCTAAATAAACAGGATTGAAATGGACAAGAAACTAGGGCTGGGCGCCCTCATTTCGCTGGTGATCGGCTCCATGGTCGGCGCCGGGGTCTTCAGTCTGCCACAAAACATTGCTGCGCATGCCAGTGCCGGGGCGGTGGCCCTGGGTTGGGCCATCACCGGTCTTGGCATGATCTGTCTCGCACTGGTCTATCAGAACCTCTCCATGCGCCGCCCCGATCTCGATGGCGGTATCTTCAGCTATGCCAAGGCCGGTTTCGGCGATTTCATCGGTTTCAACGCCGCCTGGGGTTACTGGCTCTGCCAACTGCTGGCCAACGTCTCCTACGCCATCGTAGTTTTTAGCGCGCTGAGCTACTTCTTCGATACACCTGACAACGTCATCTTCGGTGACGGCAATACGCCGGTGGCCATCACGCTGGCCTCCATCCTGATCTGGTCAGTGCATGCGCTGGTGCTGCGCGGGGTACAGGTTGCTGCGCTGGTGAATATCGTCACCACCATCGCCAAGATGGTGCCGCTCATCGTCTTCTGTGTTGCGATCCTGCTGGCCTTCAACATGGATACCTTCACTCTGGATATTTGGGGCCAGAACAACATGGAGCTGGGCTCCGTGATGGATCAGGTCAAGTCCACCATGAAGGTGACCCTCTGGGTCTTTATCGGGATTGAAGGGGCCGTGGTGGTCTCTGCCCGTGCCCGTCATCGCAAGGATGTGGGCCGTGCGACCGTGCTGGCGTTGCTCGGCGCCCTGACACTCTATGTGATGGTGACCCTGTTCTCGCTAGGTGTCATGAGCCAGCCGCAACTGGCGGCGCTCAAGAACCCTTCGACCGCCATGATCCTTGAAGCTGTAGTCGGCCCCTGGGGCGCCTGGCTTATCAACATCGGTCTGGTGGTGTCGGTGATGGGGGCTCTGCTCAGCTGGACCGTGCTGGCTGCTGAAGTGCCCTACATTGCAGGCAAGACCGGTGTGTTCCCGGGCTGGTTTGCCAAGGAGAACAAGAACGGCTCGCCGCAGGTGTCCCTCTGGTGCTCTACCTGTCTGGTGCAGATCTTCCTGATCATCATCTACTTCCAGAGCAGCACCTATCTGGCGCTGGTCAACATCGCAACCTCGGCGGCGCTGGTGCCTTACGTCTTTTCGGGCGCTTATGGCCTGAAGCTGGCATTGAAAGGGGAGACCTATCAGGGTCAACCTCATCAGCGCAAGCGTGACCTGCTGCTGGCCCTGGTGGCGACGGTTTACGGCTGCTGGCTGGTATACGCTGCCGGTGTGGAGTACCTGTTGCTGGTGGCGCTGCTCTACAGCCCGGGCATCTTCATCTACTGGAAGGCGCGTCAGCATCACGGTCTGCGCGGCCTTAACCGGTTGGAGCAGGGGATGACGGCGGCCCTGCTTGGCTGTGCCGTGCTGGCCTTCTACAAGGTGATGGATGGTACCATTCCACTGCACTAACCGGCACAATGAAGAGATGGCCCTCGCGCCATCTCTTTTTTTTCATGCAGATATCCACTGTTGCCCGGCCGTGTCGGCCAGTTTTTGTTTAACACAGGAATTTTTATGCTGTTTATGGGTTACCTCCTGCTGGGCGCCTTTGCCGGTATGCTGGCGGGACTGTTCGGGATCGGCGGCGGTCTTATCATTGTCCCCGTGCTGGTCATGACCTTTCGCGCCCAGGGCATCGACCCTGAAATCATTACCCATCTGGCCCTCGGCACCTCGTTGCCCACCATGATCTTTACCGGATTCAGCTCGCTGCGGGCCCACCGGGAGGCGGGCGCCGTCGACTGGGTGATGATCCGCCGACTCGGCGCCGGCATGCTGATCGGGGGCTGGCTTGGCGGCATGACCGCCAATCTGCTCAGCACCAGCACCCTCAATATCATCATCGGTTGTTTCGCCTGGAGCATGGCGCTGCAGATGGGGCTCAACCTTAAACCCAAAGCGGAGCGCCATATGCCGGGGCCGCTCGGCACAGGCATCGCCGGTACCATCATTGGCTGGATGTCAGCGCTGTTTGGTATTGGCGGTGGCTCGCTGACCGTCCCTTATCTGAGCTGGAACTCGGTGCCAATGCGCAATGCGGTAGCGGCCTCTGCAGCCTGCAGCATGCCCATCGCGCTGGCGGGGAGTCTGAGCTACCTCTATGCGGGTTGGGATCATGCCGATCTGCCCGAGTGGAGTGTGGGCTACATCTATCTGCCCGCCCTGCTTGGCATTGTGCTGACCAGTACCCAGTTCGCCCGCATTGGTGCCAAGCTGGCGCATCGCCTGTCACCAAAACGCCTCAAGCAAGCATTTGCCCTGCTGATGCTGCTGGTGGGGGCGAAATTTATGCTGTTTAGCTGATTCATTCGGCAGATTGTTGAAAAATAAGGCAAACGATCTGTTGGAGGGTAGAAAGCCGTTGCATTGAACGCCCAGTTTGCCTATTCTCCTCGCCGGTGGTCCTATTGGTCCTCTCGCATTGATAACCCGTCGACCTGGTCAGGACCGGAAGGTAGCAGCCAAGGCGGGGGACTCGAGTGCCGGGATGTGGCTGGTAGGGCCACCACTTGTTTCTGCAATTCAATAAGTTAGCTTCCTAAAGCCCTGGTCATCCACTTTGTGTGGACGACGAGGAGCTCATCGATGAATCTCTGGCTCAGTCCCCACGGCATCTGGTATTACCGAAAAGTCACCACGCTCCCCTGTGGTCGTCGTAAAGAGATCAAAAAATCCCTGCATACCCGAGACAAGCTGACGGCCCGTGCAGCTGTTGCGAAGCTGCTTGCCTGTGTGCATTCCAGATCCAAGCCCATTCAGTTGCCTGCAGAGGCCAATGTTGCCCCACATGAGCAATCAGTAGCCCGGAATCAGGGGGGGTTATTGCTTGGTGACACGCATGGCTGCGTTGTATTTGAGCCGCCTATGGGAAATATGTCTGTTAATCTCGCTCAGTAGCGTCTCTTTATTGATGGGCTTGGTGATATACCCGTTCATGCCATGGGAGAGATAGTATTGCTTGGATTCCGGCATCGCATCAGCCGTCAGGGCGATGATGGGGATATCTGCCCAAGGCATCTGGGAGGTGCGGATCCGGGTGGTGGCCACCAGACCATCCATCACTGGCATCTGGACATCCATCAACACCAGATCAAATTCGGTGTGACCCAGTTTCTCCAGCGCCTCTTCTCCCTGTACGGCCAGTGTGACCTGATGGCCCACGGAGTCGAGCATGGCGCCGATCACCTTGCGGTTGGTGGCATTGTCATCAACCAGCAAGATGCGATAGCTCTCCTGATCCAGCGGCTTGGACGGCAGGCAAACAATCGAGGGGGTCGTGGCTCTGGCGGGCCAGATGTAGGTAAAAGTACTGCCATGTCCCTCGCTGCTCTCTACCGAGATATCGCCGCCCATCAGGCGTGCGAGGTTACGGGATATTTCAAGTCCCAGGCCCGATCCGCCATATTGGCGGGTGATCGAGACATCCGCTTGGGCGAAACGTTGAAACAGGTTCTTTAACTGACTTTTGCTCATGCCGATCCCGGTGTCTTGGATCGAGATACGTATCGAGTAGCGATCCTGCTCCAACAGGGTGCTATCAACGTGGATCTTTACTTCCCCCTGATGGGTGAACTTGATGGCATTGCTCACCAGATTGAATAGTATCTGACGCACTCTCAGCGGGTCGATCATCAACCACTCCGGCGTATCGGGGGCGACAGTGAGTGTCAGCTTGATCCCTTTTGCATCGCAGTTGCTCTGCATCAGGGCCCGGATATCCTCCAGCAGCTGGGGCAAGTGATGGGGGGCCAGTTGCAGCTCGATCTTGCCCTCTTCCAGCTTGGATACATCCAGAATGTCGTTGAGCAGACCGAGCAGATGGTTTGCCGATTCGCGTGCCGTCTCCAGATAGTCTCGCTCCCTCGGATCCATATCCCGGTCGGCCAGCAGTGAGAGCATGCCGAGAATGCCATTCATGGGGGTGCGAATTTCATGGCTCATGTTGGCCAAAAAGCTGCTTTTGGCTCTTGTGCCGGCCTCTGCCGCCTGATTTGCCCGCAGCAGTTTGTCATTGAGCTGCTGCATCAGTTTGTGTTGCAGAAACGAGATATTCATTTGCCGCCAGATCAGCAGGGCGAGCACAAAGAGCAGCGCAAATTGCAGGGTTGCGATGAGTGTCGTCGTGATGATCTGCTCCCTCACGCTGTCGCGACGCGCCACATCAAACAGGGTCGCCTGCTGGTTCACCTCCAGAGTCAGCTGATGGAGCAGGGGAAGCAGGGAGGCGAGCTGTTGGCGCAGCTCCTGATGGGCAAGATTGTCGAGCTGCTTGGTGGCTTCCGGGCCGAGCCAGATATCCGCCAGAGAGATGTAGGATCGAATGGCTTTGCTTGCCTGCTGGTAGATCTCTGTTTGCTGAAGCAGGCTGCGATCCTTGCTCTCCAGCACCAGATCCATGCGGCTGACCAGAATATCGTATCTGAGCTGGAAGGTCGGTTGCGACTCATGGAGCAGCGAGCTTTGAAAACGCAGCGCTTCGTTATAGAGCTGGAAATAGTTCCACATCACGTTGTCTTCGCCCTGGCTGGTACTGCGCTGCAGATCCTGAAATTGCCGGTACTGGATGGTACCAATACCGACAAAGGCAAGAAGCAGTACGCAGAGCACCACAAACAAGAAACGTTGACTGGCCGCCATGGAACGCATGATGGGATTTACTCCACTTTTATCGCACTGATCTGCCAGATAGCCCGACCGTAATAGAGCTTGTTTTGCAGTTCGGGATATTGATCGAACGGATAGACAAGGAACAGCGGCCCTTTGTCACGCACCGACAGTGGCTTGCCATTGATCGTGCGGGCGAGGATGACCCGATACTGCTCGGCATCGCTTGTAGGCACCTGTACCGAGTAGTCATTGAGCGCGGTAATGGTGAGCTGTTTGCCGGTTGCCCCGACCTTGGCCAATACATCTTGCAGCAGCGGGCCGCGAAAGGTCTTGGCTTCGTCATACCAGGGGGTATGGGTTTTGATTTCGTGTACCGGCAGTTGATCCAGCATGGCGCTGTCCCACAGGGCCAGAGCCTGATGAGTGGGGCTGCTGATGGCACCTTCAACCTTCAACACGGCGCTGTCAGGGGAGGGGGCTGCGTATGCTGTGCCGCAAAGGGCAGCCAACAGCGGTGCGATATAAAGGCCTGCTTTCATGATCTCTCCTTCCTGGAATATGGCGGCATGGGGGCCGAGCCAACGGTGGCTTGTGAGGTGTGTCCAAAGGCAAGCAATAATCGGGCCCGGTGCGATGGGCTTGAATTATCAGTCATTTAGCCTGTTATCGGGCGATCTCGGCCAAGGTGAGTTGCAGTTTGCAACGTGCGGGGGAGGTTAATTGCAATTTGGCAATCAAAACGAGGAGTGGGTGCCGGCGAATAAGGCGCAAAGAGTATCATTTGGGGAACAAGTGCCATGGCTCTGCCCGGCATAACATTTGCAACGTGCGGAATGCCGTGACAGCAAAATAGTCTGAGAATCGACAAGGAGCTAGCGATGGAAAGCATGACTTACACCCTTAATGATATCCAGGTCGTGGTACTGGAAAACGAGTTTGACGCGATGGCCGTCAGTGAGCTCCGCCCGTTGTTTGAAACCCTCTCGACCCACCCGGGAGATATCCTGGCCGATATCAGCGATGTTCATTTTATCGATTCATCGGGGATCGGAGCCTTGGTATTTCTCTATAAAAGATTGATTATGAACGGGCATCAGATGGCCCTTGTCTGTGGACCCGGTCAACCTCATGACCTGCTGGAGATGCTGCATATCGACCGGGTGATCCCCTGCCATGAGAGCATCAAGGCCTATATGCGTTCCCGTGGCATGATGGCCGCTGCATCATGAAACGCTTTGGTATCCTGCTCTCGTCCATTCTGCTGTCGGGTTGTGCGCAGTGGCCACCGGAGGGGTATGGCGGCATGGCCGAGGCAAGACCCACCCGAATTCCGGTCAATGAGGATGAACGGCGGGTCTGGTCTCGTTATGATGAGCGTCAGAAGGAACTCGACTTGCAGCTGACGGAATTAAAGCAAGCGAGTCTGCAGGGGTGTATGCCTGCCGAGTTGAAACGACTACAATCTCAACGTATTGATATCGAACGGGATATGCACGGACGGCTCTGGTCGGATGTGGCCTGGCGTCAGACCGTGTTGGCACAATCACTACAACAAGTACGTTTGCGGCTGCAACAGACAACAGCGGATGGCTGTCGTGCTGATTGGTCAGGGCTCCCCTTACGCCAATGGGGGCAGACGTAACAGACGAAAAGGATGTCTATGAAACGGGGCGCTCTCGAAGGATTGATCTGTGTTCTCTTGCTGTTGTTCACCTGCCCGTTACTGGCCTCCACCTTGTTGGCTCCCGGTGATCGGTTGGCCATAGTGCAACCCGGTGAGCCTGCTTTTGATCAGCCTTTCCAGATCAACAAGCAGGGGGAGATTGCACTGCCTGAAGTCGGCAACCTAGTGGTGGGGGGGAAGACCCTGCAACAGGCGGATGAACTGATCCGCACCGCCCTCAAACCTGTTTACAACAACCTCTCTCAATTGACCGTCACCTTGCTGGAGAAGCGGCTGCTGATCAGCGTGATGGGCTATGTCAAAAAACCCGGCAGTTATGATCTGGCGCCCGATGGCAACGTGCAGATGGCCCTCGATGCCGCTGGCGGTCTGGTGCCCGGCGCCCAGCTCAACAATATGCAGGTGCGGCGTGGCAGCACGGTCTCTAGCTTCGACTACAAGCGTTATCTCGATACCGGCGATGCCAGCGTGTTGCCACCATTGCAATCCCTCGATGTGGTGTTCGTGCCAGCATCCCCTTTGATCGGCAACGTGCAGATCGATTTTGATGCGGCGACCCTGGCGGCAGGTGGGGATGGGGATACCGGCAAGGCGATCAAGGTATTTGGCGAGGTCAACAGCCCCGGCGCCTTCAGTTTCAAGAGTGGCAACTCCATCGTGGATCTGCTGATGCGAGCCGGTGGGGTGACCCGCTTTGCCGGGGTGGAGCGGATCCGGGTGATTAATGGTGATGCCCCCGAACTGTTCGATCTCAAAGCCTATCTCGACTCCGGCAACAACAAGTTGCTGCCCAATCTGGCGCCGGGCGCCACCATCTTCGTACCCAAGGATGAAGAGCAGATAAAACGGGGGGCACGTACCATCTACATCATGGGCGAGGTGTTCAAACCCGGCGCCTATGAGGGGCGGGAAGGGGACTCCTTCCTCGATATTCTGGCCAATGCCGGTGGCCCGACCCGCTATGCCGAGAGTCGCCAGATCCGTTTGCTGCGCACCGATGGCACGATCGAACCCATCGACTTGCAGGCCTATACCGAAGGGATGCAAAAGGCGCTGCCCCAAGTCAAACCCGGTGACGCCATCTTTGTGCCGGAAAAGACCGATATCAACGAGAAGTCCTGGTTGAAGGTGGCACCCGGACGGGCGGTGATGGTGATGGGGGCGGTACGGATCCCGGGCCGCTATGAATGGTCTGACGAGATGTCGCTGCTGGATCTGATCGCCCACGCCGGAGGCCCCAACGAGCGGGCCGATATCGCCAAGGTGCAGATCCTGACTGCCGAAGGGGGACAGGCCACGCCGACCCTGTTTGATCTCGACAAGTTCCTCCATCAGGGCGGGGCGCTGGCCAGCCTGCCGAAGATCCGAGCCGGATTCACCATCATGATCCCCGAGCTGCCCACCGATCCCAGTGACAACAAGTCCCAGTGGGTGCGCCAGTCACCGGACAGTTCCATCTATATCTTCGGTCAGGTCGGGGCCCCCGGTCGCTATGCCTTCAATGAACAGATGGGCTTTATCGACATCCTGTCGGCCGCCGATGGCCCGACTGCGGCGGCGGATCTGCGCAATGTGCGCATCGCCCATCGCAGTGGCAGCACCGCGCGGGTCAGCAAGCTCGACCTTGCCCTCTACTTTGAAACCGGCGATGAAACCTTGCTGCCCAAGGTGCTGCCCGGTGACTCCATCTACCTGCCGGAGAAGAATCGTCCTTGGCTCGACGAGCCCAAGGAGAACACCATTCGAGTGTTGGGGGCCATCGCTCGCCCCGGTCGCTACCGCTTTGACTCCTCCATGACCCTGCTGGATCTGCTGGCCGAGGCGGGAGGACCGACCAGCAGCGCCTATATCAAGAAGATTGTGGTGATCAACATGGCCACCAGTGGTCAGGGGGATCAGGCCCGCAGCTTCGATCTCGACGGCTTTGCCAAAGAGCCAGACTTTAGCCAGTTGCCGGTGCTGCGCGCAGGGGACACCGTCTTTATCCCTGACAGCAAGAGCAGCAACTGGGCCATCTTCATGGATGGCATGCGCGACATCCTGACCACGATCTCGGTGGTGGCCCTGGTCGGGACGCTTTGATATGAGCATCCCCATTCAATATCTGGAGCTCGAATCCCTCTACGCGGCGACGGTCGCCCGGGGGATCCGCTCGCTGGCGGTCACTTCGTCGGAAGGGGGAGAGGGGGTGAGCTCCATCTGCGATGCGCTGGCAAGGCGCTCGGAGGCGGATGGGCTGCGCACCCTGCTGGTGGATCTCAATCTCTATCACCCCGGCCGCGCCACGGCGGTTGCCTGGGGGCCCAATGATGTGCCCGAGCCGGTGGCCAATGGCCGCTCCTTGTCGCTGCTCCCGGCGCCGGGCAAGGATCTGATGGCCTTTCGCAACAAGGATACCTTGCGCCAATTGCTGGTTCGCTGGCTGGAACATTACGATGTGGTGATCTTCGATACCTCGCCGCTCACCGCCCTCAATCGGGGCAATATTCCGGCCGATCAGGTGTGTGGGGCCTGTGAAGGGGCACTGCTGGTGGTGCTGGCGGGAGTGACCCCGACCACCGTGGTACAAAGTGCGGTGGATAAACTGACCCGTGCCGAGGCCAATCTGATTGGCGCAGTCTATAACGACAAGCTCAACCCGGGGCTGGCCAGCGAGATCCTGCGCGAGCTCAACCGGCTGCCCAGTAACCGGGTGACCGAATGGCTCAAGCGCTGGTGCCGGCGCAGTGCCTTGCTCAATTTCCGGATCTGATCGCCCGCTGATGGAGGCCCGATATGGATGACTGGTTGCGATCTGCTCCGGCAACCCTGCAGTCGGTGCGCGAACTGCGCAACCGGCTGGCGCAGGGACTCTCCCTGTTTCAGGTCTCCCCAAAGGATCAAGCCAACTGGCTGCTCTGTTTCAGTGAGCTGGCCACCAATAGCGTCAAACACACTGCTCCTCCCGCGACCCGGCTCTGGCTCACTCTGAAAGAGGATGAAACGGGCTTGAGTCTGATACTGGAGGATGATGGCGGCCCGCAACCCGGCCTTGCCAGCGCGCCGTTACCTGATGAGCTGCAGGAGGGGGGATACGGGCTGGCGCTGGTGCACCAGCTGTTTGCCGAGGTGCACTTCTCTCGCGACGGTGATCGCAATCGCGTGACCCTTCGCCAGCAGGGCCCGGTCAACCAGTTGCCGGTGATCGCGGTGATCGACGATGACAAGGTTATGCGTGCCTTGCTCACCGCCTACCTTCATGAGCACTATCGGGTTGAAAGTTATGCCGACTCCCATGCCGCCCTGCTGGCGCTCGGGAAGCAGCCCCCCGCGCTGGTGCTCTCCGATATCGAGATGGAGGGGATCGATGGCTTTGGGCTGCGTCAGCAGTTGATGAAGGATCCCAAGATGAAGGGGGTGCCCTTTATCTTCCTGACCGGTCATCAGGATCAGTGGACCCAGAGTCGGGCGGGGGCGCTGGGGATCGATGACTTTCTGGTCAAGCCCATCACCAAGCAGGACCTGTTGCTGGCGGTTTCGCGGGTGCTGCAACGCTCGGAGCAGCTCAAGTCGCAATGGGGCGAACAGCTGGATCAGCGCATGACCTCGGCGCTGCGCCCGTTATTGCCCGCCACCTCGATAGGGGGATACCAGCTGGCGCTGCAAACCCGCGCGGCCACCGTGGGGGGCGGGGATTTTCTGCTGGTCAAGGATCGGGTGCTGTGGCTAGGGGATGTGATGGGCCACGATGCGGAAGCCAAGTTCTTTGCCCATGCCTATGCCGGTTATCTGCGCGGCTTGCTGACGGCGCACGATCTGGAGCGCGCCCCCGCCCGCTTGCTGACCATCTTGTCTAATGCGGTTCACAGTGATCCGTTATTGGGGGCTACCCTGCTCACCACCCTCTGTATTGAGCTCGGCAACGAGGGGCGGGTGCAGTGGGCCAGTGCGGGCCACCCTGCGCCCTGGCTGGTCGGGCCCGGCACCATCCGTCAGGTCGGCGTGACCGGCCCCTTGCCCGGTTTGCGCCCGGATCCCCACTTCGTGACCAATGAGCGTCAGCTCAAGCCCGGCGAGATCCTGCTGTTCTGGACCGATGGTCTGCTCGATAGCCGTGATGCCGCAGAGCGCCAGCGCTGGGAGTCGCAGCTAAAAGAGATCTGCCTGACTTCGGGGCCCGGTCTTGAGCAACTGGCTCATCGCATTGCCCGCTGGTTTGATGAACGCATCAATGATGCCGCCCTCGATGACATGACCCTCTTGCTGGTCGCCTGTCCCGGCGCCTGATCCTGCCCCTCTTTGCCTGACTGGCCCGCTCTATGCAGCGCCTCATTTCAGGTGGCATGGAGCCACGGGAGGAGGGCCTTATGTTACCCATGCAGCAGATCTGGTTGGCCATCGATGCACGTCAGGTCGGTGGAATAGAAGTTCACATTATCCACTTGGCCAACGATCTGCTGGCCAGGGGATTTCGCCCCACCATAGTGCTGGTGAGCAACCACGGCATGACCCCCTTTACGACCCTGCTCAAACAGCAGGGTTTGCCCTACGAGGTGTGCCACAACAGCCGCGACTTTATGCGCCGTCTGGCCCGCCAGCCGGCTTCTGTGCTGATCCACACCCACGGCTACAAGGCCGGGGTGCTGGGGCGGCTGACAGCCTGGTTTACCGGTAAATCGGTGGTCTCGACCTTTCACAGCGGGGATGACGGGGAGGGATTGCTGAAGTTTTACAGCTGGCTGGATCGCACAACAGCGCGTTTTGCGAAGTGTATTGCAGTAAGCGAGCCCATTGCTCGCAAATTGCCTGTGCCAAGCACGGTGATCAGCAACTTTGTCCCCATGCCTGCGACGCCGGCTACGGTAACTGGCAACCGGATTGCCTTTGTCGGCCGCCTCTCGCCGGAAAAGGGGCCGGAGGCGTTCTGCCAGCTGGCCGCCTTCTGCGCGGATGGGGCGTTTCATCTCTACGGGGATGGCCCCATGAAAAGTGCCTTGTTGCAGCAGTATGGTGATCGCGTCCAGCTTCATGGTTTCCAGAACATGGCCAATGAGTGGCACAACATCGACCTGCTCTGCATCACCTCCCGCTTTGAAGGGTTGCCGCTGGTGGCCCTGGAGGCGATGGCTCACGGCATACCGGTTTGTACCTTTGCTGTGGGGGGGCTGGTCAATCTGATCGACCATAAATCCAATGGCTGGCTGGTGGAGCCCGGCCATGTGCGGGATATGGCTGAGCTGGTCAACTACTGGCTGCGTAGCGATGGGGTGGTGCGCAGCAAAATGAGTCAGGCGGCCCGCAACACCATAGCCCGCGGGTACAGCGTCAACAACAGAGTGACCGATATTCTGGCTGTCTACGGCGCCTGAATCACGGAGAAACCTGTCAAAACGAGTGGCCGCTGGCCACTCGTTTTTTTATGTGCCGGTGTTAGCGGTTGCAGGGGGCGGATTGCTTATGTGATCACGCAACGCTCGGGTTTCTGCAGTGGGTCAAGCGGACATCCGGCCTGTGGATGGGGCCAGATGATGGCGATCAGGTCGCTGACTTCTCGGTGATCAACGTTGATTTGCCACAAGGATGCGCCATAAAAAAGGCCATTGCAGTGGCAATGGCCTGATGGTCTCGAGGTGTGGCTGAGATTGGCGGGATTAGCGCCCCTTCTTGCCGACCATGATGGCGATCGTCTTGCCGATGATATGCACATCCTGCACCAGCCAGCGCCAGGGGTGGAGCAGAGCAACCGAGTAGGCCAGATCGAACGCCAGCTTGCTGCGCACATCATCGAGCGACTCGTCGTAGCCCTGATTGACCTGTGCCAGACCGGTAATGCCGGGGGCCACTTCATAGGTGCGTTCGATAAAGTACGGCACCGCATCTTCCAGCCGGTTGGCGATCCCGGGTCGCTCCGGGCGGGGGCCGATCAGTGACATCTCCCCTTTGATCACATTGATAAACTGCGGCAGCTCATCGAGCCGGGTTTTGCGCAGGAAGTCGCCGCTGCGGGTGATCCGGTTGTCCCCCTTGCCACACCAGACCGGCCCGGTGGCCGCCTCGGCGTCGGCGCGCATGGTGCGAAACTTGATCATGAAAAAGAGCTCGGTATGGGTGGCGTGGCTGCGTCCGATCCGCAGCTGACGAAAGAACACAGGCCCCGGGCTATCGAGCCGGATGGCCAGCATGATCAGCGGCCACAGTGGCAGCGTCAGCAGCAGGCCAAGAGTGGCACCGAGCAGATCCATGCTGCGTTTGACCACCAGGGTCAATCTTGGAATGGGGTGTGTCATACGGCTTTCTCCTGTGACATGAAACGTATGGGGGCGCGCAGGCAGTAGCGCAGGGTGCCCATGCCGTTGTACCAGTGTCCGAGTACCAGATAGTGGATCTTGCGAAACAGATTGGGCCAGGGGTGCACAGGGGTCAGTTGGATCAAGATGATCAGCAGATACCCCAGCAGTTGCAGCCCCAGCAACAGCTGAAACAGCAGAGATTGGGTGGCAAGCGGGATGGCGCAGAGCCACAGCAGGGTCAGGCAGAGCGGCATCAACACCCGCAGCCCCTTGCCACTGGCAAAGTTGAAGGCAACCCAGCCGAACTTGGGGTGCAGCAGGGGCAGTAACCGCAGCAGCTGCTGGGTGTTGCCAGCGCCGATCCGCTTGCGCCGTGTCGCCTCCAGCGCGGCATCGGAAACTTCCAGCTCAAGTGCGGCGCAGCGATTGTCATAGACAGCGCGATACCCCTTGGCGATGGCCTGCATCGGCAGGATGAAATCGTCGTTGATGGTATCGGCAGCCAGCGGGGTGAGGCACTCCCGGCGCATCATGTAAAAGGCCCCGTGGGCCCCCAGCATGCCGCCAAGGGCCGATTCGCAGAGCTTGATCTGGCTTTGATAGTGCCAGTAACTCTCCTCGCCCTGTGAGCCCGGTTGCCAGAAGCGGTACGCTTCCCCGACCACCCCTACCTTGGGATCGGCAAAATGGGCGACCGCCAGCAGCAGGCTGTCGATGGGCAGCAAGGCAGAAACATCGGTGAGGGCCACCAGATCGCTGTGCACCCGGGTCATGGCCTCGTTGAGCACGGCGACCTTGCCGCGATTGCGGGGGTGATCAAACAGCCTGATCTGCAACTGCTGCAGGGCGGGATCTCCGAGCTGGCTTAGCGCAATGGGGTAACTGTTGTCGCTGCAACCATCGAAATGCACATGCACCCACAGCTTGTCGGCGGGGTAATCGAGGCTGGCGAGGTTTTGCAGCTTGGCCGCGATGGTCGCCGCCTCGTTGTAGACCGGCATCAGCAGGGTGATGGTCGGCAGCGCCTCATCGGCGGCGTCTATTTTGAATCCCCGATCCAGGGGGCGGGGGGGATTGGCTACCTTGCGCGCCTGCCGACCACCGAATTTGAGCAGCAGGGGATAGCCGACATGGTGGTAGACCACCAGTACAGCGCACAGCCAGAACACGATCATGATCCATTCCATGGGATGCTCCTCTGGTCATCGGGTCGCTTGATCAGCGGCTGTAAAGCTGCTGATAGGCCTGAGCCATCCGGCTCAAGCTGCTTTGCTGGCACACAAACTCTCGGGTGACGGCACGCAGGCTATGGCACTGCAGCAACCCTTGTGCCAGAAGCTGGGCAAGGCGGCCGGGATCCCGCTCCGACAGGATATGGCCGCTGGCCTGACAGACGATCTCTCTGGCCGCCCCCACATCGCTCATCACCACCGGCACCCCGCAGGCCTGTGCTTCCAGCACGCAGAGCGGCATCCCCTCCGCCAGCGAGGGGAGGCAGAAGAGATCCAGCCCCTGATAGAAGCGCGGCATGTTTTCGACCAGCCCCAGAAAATGGACCCGATGGGCGATCCCCAGTTGCTGACACTGTTGTTGCAATGCATTTTGCAAACTGCCGACCCCAGCCAACGCAAGATGCACCTCCTCCGGCAGGGCGCGGATCGCCTCCAGCAGCAAGGTATGTCCCTTGACCGACTCAAGGCGGGCGGCGCAGCCAATCAGTTTGACCCCTTGCGGCAATCCCATCTCCTGACGGGCGAGGGCGGCGGCGCCCGGGGCAAAGCGCTGCTCATCGATGCCGTTGGGGATCACTGTTGGCGACAGCTGGCCCAGCTTGGCCAGCAGCTGGTTGGCCACCGGCGTGGCATCGGCCACCAGAATGGGTTTGAAGGCGCGCAGCCCCCACAGGGCCAGCGTGCGCTGATGGGGATCATCGAGATACCAGGCATCGTGCTCTGTGTGTACCTGGGTGGGCACCCGGGCCAGCCGACTGGCGAGGCCACCATAGAGCATGGGCCCCAGATGGTGGGTATGTACCGCGACGGGCTTGAGCTGGCGCAGCAATCGGGTGAGCCGCCAGAGGGTTGCCAGCGACCATCCAGCGGGCTTTTCCAGACAGTGAATATTGCCCGCGAAGGGATGCAGAGCGGGCCATGCCCTTAGCACATCTCCTTTGCGCCCTTCGAGGGAGATGATATGCACCGGTTGCTCGGCGGGGCTCGCCTGAGTGAGGTTGAGCACCATGGTCTCCAGCCCGCCGGGCTGCAGGTGCTGCACTATTTGCACGACAGGTTGCACGACAGACTGAACGACGGGCTGGGGGATGACGTCCCTGTGAGGATGGGGTTTGTGCGACGGGGTTGATGACAACATGGTTCGCGCTCCGGCAAGGGAAGGGGTCACACCCCGGATAGCGGGAGAATGCGAATCTTGTACCACTCTTGCGATCTGCCCACAGAGGCGATCAGCTCCTCTGGTGGCACTGCCTTTGCATCGTGCGGGGGGAGGGCTTTTCTCAGGGAGTGATGCCATGCCTGTCCAGTTCTATTACAACCTCTACATCATTCTCTTTGCCGCCTGGCGCCGTCGCTATCTGCTGGTGATCCCGGTACTGGTGATGCCGCTGGTGGGCGTGACGGTCGGTCTGCTCAGCCCCAAGGAGTATGAGAGCCGCACCACCTTTATGGTGCCGCAAGATGCCAACCAGACCCCGACCCTCAAGGATCTGATCACTCAGGAGAGTCTCAAGGATCGCTTTGCGGTGCTCGAAGCCCTGCTGCGCAGCCGTTATGTGCTGGACGGGGTGGCGCGGGATCGCGGTCTGGTCAATGACGAGACCCCGCCTGCCCAGCGCGATGCCATCATGGACTGGCTCTCGAGTGCTGTCTCTTTGCGGCTGATCGGCGATGAGGTGATCGAGATAAAGGTCAAGGCGGATTCGGCGGCCAACAGCGCCGGTTTGCTCGAAGCCATTTCGCGGCGCTTTTTCTTCAACCTGCTCAGCAAGGGGCGCCAGTCGGCGGAGTCGTCCGAACGTTTCCTGCAAAGCCAGCTCGACAGCCGCCGCAGCGAACTGCAAGCGGCCGAGCAGCTGCTCGCCGATTTTAAACGGGAGCATGCCAGCGCCTTGCCCCAGCAGCAGAGTACCAACGTCGCCCGTCTCTATGGCTTGCAGGAGCGTTATGCCGAGAGCCTGATCACCTTGCAGCAGGCCAAGTCCCGGGTAGATCAGCTATCGCTGGGGCAGGAGAGCCAGCTGGCCCGCCAACTGGATGAGAAGCTGCAGCTGATGCGCACCGAGCTGGTGTTGCTGCGGGCCCGCTACAGCGACGAGCACAGCAAGGTGCAGAGTCTGCGCTATCAGATTGACCAGTTGCAGCAGGAGTTCGAGCAGCTCAAATCCCAGCCGGATATGGCCCGCGGGCCCGAGTGGCAGCTGGCCCAGACGCAGCTGACGGAGGCGGAGCAAAACACCGCTGGCTTGAAGAGCCAGCTGGATGGGCTGGACAAGGTGGTTGACTCCCAGGGGGATACCGAGCGCCAGCTCGCCGAGCTGGAGCGGGATCTGGTGGTCAAACGCACCCTCTATCAGGATTTGCTGCTGCGCTATGAGAAGGCCAAGGTGACAGGCGATCTGGGCAACTTCGAGCAGGGAGAGCGGATCAAGGTGATCGACAAACCCTTTGCCCCCAGCAAGCCGAGCAACTACCCGCTCTGGCTGTTTCTGTTGGCGGGCATTGTTGGCGGACTGGGGCTCGGCTGCGGTCTGGCGCTGGTGGCCGAACTGGCGGATGCCAGCCTGCGCCGCTCCGATCAACTGGCCGCCCTGGTCAAGGCGCCGGTGCTAAGCCGCATTCCCTACTGCGAGCCGGTGCCGGACTATCCATCCAATAGTGATCATGCGCTGGATGGGCAGGTGCTGCCCTTGTCACCAGAGCCGGGGTGATTGCCACAAAAGCTGGCTGCTAGCCGGAATCTGGATATTTCTGAAAAGGCCTTGTGATAAGGCCTTTTTATGTTGTACGGATGGCGGAGTAAACATCGCGGCAAGCCAATAAAAGAGGAGATAGGCTTCATTTTCTGTTTACGTTTCTTGACGGTAGTTTTACCCAGTGGTACAAGTGGAACTGACCTAAGGCATTGATAATACACATATAAATCAGGCGTTGGTTGGTAATTGCGCTATTTTAAAGTGATTTTATTGGTTGTAATGACGAGCGGTAGGGCGGAGCTAGATGGAAGGCGTTAATAACACATGAATAGCGCCTTCCATCTAGTTACTGTTAAATTTCTTTTAAGTTCAGACAGTGGCGATCGAATGGAAGAGTTAAAGAAAGTTGAAGAACTGATTGTGTCATTTTTTTGCGAGTCACATGACTTTAATGGGATCCCGCTTAGACAAATTTCACAGGATTTGGGATTGGAATATGAATATAGCATCGACTTGGTAAAAGAATTGGTCAAATCTGAAATTGCTTCGATTCAATCTAGCTCGAATCCACATATTATTGGCTTTTCACATCATAAGGTCGACTCTCAACTTCAAGTACTCGATCATGCAAAGACTACAAAGGTCGAGAGTCAGAAAATTGGTGTGCTTGAAATATCAATTGAGAAAACAGAATACCCAATCTGTGTTTATCCGACCAAAATTCTCCTAGAAAAGAGTCGTGATTTAACTATATTTGGCAATGCCAAATATACGACTCAACTAGCTTTGGCTGAACCGCAACTAACATTTAGGTTTTTTGAAACTGATGTTTTGGAGCGTTACTCAAACGATCCTAGATTTGATTTTAAATTTCACGATTTTAATGGTTCGATTTCATGCCAATATGATGAGGACGGTAATCCCATTCTCAGAGAAGAAGATCGGATATTTTTGAAGTCGTTCGGGCTGGGGTTTGATTCTGAATCTAATCGAGTGGTAGTTGTATTATTAAGGGATCTCAGCAAACTCTCGTGGGAACATCAAGTGTATTGGAGTACAAAGGAGATCCCATTCAGCGAGTGAAAAGTATTAGAAGACCACTTTAATAACGTAATTCTTGGGCAATGGATCACTTCCAAATCTATGTTCAGTGCTTTAATTGATGAGATTAACGCTATTTATAAACTGACTGCATCAATTTTTGGCACTCCTTTGTTTCTAAAAGAGTTTGATGGACAAGACAGCCCTAAAAACTTTACTTTTTTCTTTTCCCCGACATCGAAGAACTATTACGACTTCATAAATTTACTTGATAAGCTCTTGTCTGAGAATATCAATAAATCGTTCTTCGAGGGAACATTGGAATTAGAGGAGCTAAAACTAATCGATGGTGATATTTATGAACGTGTTCGTAAAGGTACACTACGGCTACTTGAAGAGTGGATAGTCTTGTCGTTCAGGTTTCCGGATAATAGTTACCCAAGTAAAATGTTAAATCCATTGAAGAAAGTACGCAAAGAACGACAAACGCCAGTTCACAAAGTTGTTGACAACAAATATGACAAAAGCTACTTCGCTAAGCAAAAGAGCATAATGGAAGATTGTTATTTTTCTATCACCAGCCTACGGAGACATCTACAAACACATCCAGAAGCGCATTTGGTTGAGCTAGCCCCATACTTGGATAAAGTAGATGTGAAATATTTTTAGCTCGTAGGTTCGATTAGCCGGTAGGCGTAATCGGACGATCGCGATGAAATTCCATGTCAATGCGGCAATAACGTCACGACCGGAGCCAGTTCGAGAGTAAGTGTTTTTGGGGAGGGGCGAAGTGGCAAGCTGGGAGGGTTTTGGTGAGTTTAATAGAAATATTGCAAAAAGACCGCGAATGTCCGATTACGCTTCGCTAATCGAACCTACAGCCCTTGCTTCCGGAAAATATCGAATGCTGCAAGGCAGCTTATTTCAAACGTGAGGATCGATGAATCAACCCATAGCGCTCACTGATGGCTACACGTTTTGCATCGCAGGCACCGGTACGGAATACCGCTTGTGCGCTCCCTTTCTGCTCCCCGAAGCGGTAGACCCAATAGCCATGCTGGCTGTTGCCAATCAGTCACTCGACCTACATCCCTGTGCTGCATTATCACAAGATGCTTCAAGAGCCCGGAGCGCTGCCGCCTTTATGTTGCTATGTGTGGGACGAGCCGCTCAGGCAGAAGCCATTATCCGAGAGGTGATCTCCGCGCAGATGGTTTCAGAGGACGATGCTGCTCGCGTGAGCTCAGAACTACGCCTAGTGCAGGTTTTGCAGCGGCTCGATCGTGCGGACGAAGCTGTCATATTGGCCTCCCAAGTAGTTGAACGGTTGCAACAAAGCTCCCTTATGCGGCATTTCGCACTGCATCATCTTGGCAAGGCTCTCGCACAGACCGGTGCTTATGACAATGCTCGCGCCGTGTTGTCAGAGGCGCGCTCTCTACGCCAGGCGCTGGGCAAGAGTGAACTTATTGCATCCACTCAGGAGGCCTTATCGTTGTTGCCCTCAGAAGAACAAGCGGTGCAGCATCCATATGGTCAGAGCTGGCATATTGGTCAATCGGGCTAATTTCGTCAGGGCGACTAGCCTTTGCGCTCTGCATTCAGATCATCACCGCCACAAAAAAAATCAGGGAGCCATGGCTCCCTAATCGCAACACACGGGCTGATAAATCAGCCGATAGCTGGCGTTTGTTGCCAGTTGGCTTGCTGCGGACGGCCTTGAGATCGGCGTTGATAGCGCCAGGCCAGCAGTAGCGGCATACCGAGCAGCAGCTGGGCGGCCAGCGGGATCTCCTCGATGGGGGCGGCCAGTGCCCCTTCCGGAATAATGCCCCCCTCAATTTCGGCCGCCAGTTTGAGCTCCAGCGCATTGCCAAAGTCGGCGAAGGTGGTGGCATTGATGACAAACGCATCCTGACCGCCCGCCACGTTCCCCACATACCACTCTTGCAGCACCCCATCGGCATAGTCCTGACCTATGGTGATGCCGTTGATGGTATCGATGCCAGAGGCGAGCAGTTGATCCCGCACGGTGGAGGTATCCAGCCCGTTGTTCTGGATGCCGTCACCCGACACATCCATCACCTGGCGGGCGGCGGTGAAGTTGTTGGTATCAAACTGTTGGGCACCAAAGGCCATGGCCGAACCGGGGGCCGTCATCCCCGCATAGGGGCGCACCAGGTTGTCCAGCGTGGCGGCAAAGTTGTTGATGGAGGTCATGTCGTAGAGGTGGAACCAGTCGGTCATCAGACTTTGCTGGTTGCTGCTGCTCCACATCACCATCTGCACGGCGATGGATCCCAGCTTGCCGCCGCTGGTATCGAGGATGGCGCTCTGCACCTCCTGGTTATAAAAGGCGTCCACATACCCCTGTAACTGCAAATTGAATTCCGATGAACTGACACTGCCCGACACATCCATCAGCAGTTGCAGTTCGGTATCGACTTCGGTCAAGGCGTATGCGGGGGAGGTTACCAACAACATCCCCAGCAGCCCTGCCAACGGTTTGAGTTTCATTGCTCACTCCTTCTCCCTGGCGCTAGTGCCAGCAGGGTGGAATGAATAAAACGTGCCAGCTTTGTTGAATCATCTAACTTGGCTTGGTCCGGGTGAAGGCGGGCAGGCATGGAACTTGCGACAGCGGTCAAGAGAGCTGATAAGCGGCAGGAGTTGCGATGAAGATCCGTCCCTGGCAGTGGGCACCCAACTGGCTGCTACTTGGTTTGGCCAATCAGTGGGGCATGGTGTGGCTCAATATGGGTCACTTCAACCTGCTGGTGGTGTTGCTGATTGCTATCTGGTGGCAAATTGCATCGCGGGTTGCACCGAGCTGGCGCCCGCATCCACTGACGCTCACCCTCTTTATCCTGCTGATCCTGATCCCCAGCGCCAGTTGCAAGGCGCTGGCCTGTTTGCTGCTGGTGGCCTCGTTGTGGCGCCGTCATCAGAGTGGCGATGAGCGGGCGGTGCTGCAGATTGTGCTCGCCTTTACCGTGGCGGTGTTGTGGGGTCAGCAGGTGTTTGCCCTGCTCTCCGGCCCTGTGCTGGCGCTCGATGCCTGGGGGGTGGGCCAGTGGTTGCAACTGCTGGGCTGGGAGACTCGCCTTGATGGCAATCGCATCGAGCGGTTAGGGGGCCATGCCCTGATCGTACTCAAGGGGTGCTCCTCGTTTTCTCAACTCTATCTGGTGGTGCTCTCCTGGCTGGTCTCCTGCTGCTGGCTGGCGCCGGAGCGCCCACTCTACCGGCAGTGGCCCATGTTGCTGCTGGTTTGCCTGCTCTATATCGGGGCCAATCAGCTGCGGTTGGTGCTGATGAGCCTGGATCTGCGCTGGTATGGCTGGCTGCATACCGGCTCGCTGGCCCAGCTCTACCAGTGGGCCATCATGTTGTTGGTGATGACCATCCTCTTTATCCGGGGGCGCCGTGATGCATCTATCTAGGGGATATCTGCTGCTGTTGCTGGTGGCGCTGCTCAGTGCTGCCGCCATGGGCTGGCGTTATCAGAACCGGGCAGTTAACGAGGGGGCCCAGCCCATGCTGCTGGAGCTGGTCCAGATGGGCTGGCGCTTGCGGGTGGCTACGCCGGTATTGGGTGGCACCTATGTCAGCTATCAGCTGGCCCATCCCCGCTGTGATCGTCTGCTGCAGGCCATGCTGGTGGCGCCGGATAGCGAGGCGATGTCAGTGACGCTGGCGGGTGAAGGGATGAGTCAGGGGGTGATGTTTTTAGGCGAGCTGCACCAGAGTCCGCCGCTGATCTCGTACCGTCTTACCCAGGGTTGGCGCAAATTGTGGGGGCTGGCACCTTATCCCCTCTATCGGGTGGCCTTGCCGACTTCTTGCATTGACCTTATTGCGCCGCCGCTGGGGTGACCGACCCCGATTCACCGTTTGGCAGAATGCGGATCAGCAAGGTATTGGGGGCCAGCATGGGGTCATAGCGGGGCTCCAGCTCAATGGCGCGAGCTCCCAGCAAGCGGGTGAGAGCCGTCAGTCGCACGCTCGCCATCCGCGCACTCTCCAGCATGTCGGTTTGCAGCCCGGGGCCGCTGATCAGCGCAATTCGGGCCGGATCCTTGCGTCCCAAAAACTGATGCAGCTGCTGCTCCTGATCCGCCGCAAGTTGTGTCTCCGCTTGCTGGTACTGCAGTTGCAGCTGGGGCTGTTCGGCCAGTTGCTGTTCCCGCAACTGGTTGAGGATCGGCAGGGTCTCATTGACCGGCTCCTGACGGGCGCAACCGGTGAGGATCAGCAGCGGCAGCATCAGAGGCAACAGGCGGCGCATGGCGCTGTCTTTGGCTGTGGAGCGGGGAGTCTGGTTGGCCATACGCAGTCACTTCAGGAGGATGAGTTGGCACCAGTTTGCAATGTTTTCAATCCCTTGGCCAGTTGTTCAATCTCGCGGCGCCACTTGTTCCAGGCGGCAGAGGGCAGTTGCTCTGCCACCTGCCAGCGGGTCGGCAGCTGATCGCGCAGGCGCTCCAGCAGCAGGGCGGCATCCACCTGATAGCGGGCCTCCTGCTCCAGCCAGGCGAGCCAGCGCAGATCCTCGATGGCTTGCTGCAACAGCAGCAGATCGTGGGAGAGGCGGTCCGCTTCGCAGGCTTGCGGGCCGAGCAGCATAAAGTCGCTCTCCCGCCCATCGGTGGGGTCATAAGGCAGGGCGGTGGGCATGCGGCCATGCCACTGCAAATAGCCTTCGGCGCCGCTTTGCCACAGATAGAACCCGGCGGCTCTCGGGGTGCCCAGATTGTAAAACCAGGGGGTGACCTTGTGTTGGCGCACCCGGGCCACATCGGCCTTGTCGGCGCCAAAGCCTGCGTTGATCAGGGCAATCTCCACCTCTGCCAGCAGACCAACCTGACCCGGATGATTGAAGTGACCTGCGCGGATCACTGCCGGATCCCGCCGTTTCATCTCCCGCGCCAGGGTGGTAATGGCGGGCAGGGTGGCGAGATCGGGCTCATCAAACAGGCTCCATGCCAGCGGCGGCAAGCCGCTGGCGGTCAGCCCCTGTTGCCGCGCCTGCCACTGATCAAGCTGGCTGGCAGGGTCGCTACCCCAGCGTTTGAGCGGGGTATAGGCCAGCAGGGGGGGCACAAAGCCGAGCCCCACCGCCTCTCCCAAGATCTCCCGCATCCCCGCTTCATCCTGTGGCAGGGCGGGCGAGAGGCCGCTGATCCCCAGCTTGGCGAGCCGCTGCAGATCGCAGCGACTGGCCGCGGCGATCTGCTCTTTTAACGCCTCGGGGTTGGGGCTCAGCCAGTTGAGATAGGGGGGCGCTTCGACATAGATGCCGACGGGCTTGCTGGCCGCGGGCAGGGTCAGCGGCAGCACCTCGATAGTCAGTGGCAGCTGCACCAGTTGCTGTTGGCTCAGCAGCTGAATATTGCCCAGATAGCGCCCCGCCGGCGCATCGCGTGGGACGGTCATTTGCAGCACCAGACGCCGAGGTACGTCTGCCAGCAGGGTGAGCCCGGCGATCCCCTCGACCAGCTCCTGATCCGAGGGAGCCAACAGGGTGCCGCTCGCCTGCGGGCGAACCAGATGCCACTTGCCGTAATAGGGGGTCAGCGCCAGCGGCGATCCTGCCTGCTCGGGGGGCTGGATCACCAGCAAGGGGGCCGGATCGTCGGTGGCGGCGTGGATGGCAAACTCCAGCAACAGCTGGCTGCCACGGGCGGCCAGCACCGGTTGTGAAGCCTGCTGCAACGCATCGGCCGCAGATAGCGGGGCGATCTGCAGGGTTGGGGCGGCATCCGTAATCGGCGTGAGGCTGAGCTGCTGCGAAGCTGGGGCTGGGGTTGGGGAATAGGGGGCCAGAGTCCATTTTTCCAAAAACAGCTGGCGCTGCTTGGTCAGCACGATGGCGGTAGCGTCGGCCAATACGGCGCGATCTTTTCCGCTATTCGGGAGAGCCTCTTTGCTGGTGGGGGCCGGATAGGGGGCAAGCAGCAACCCCGCCAGGTATTTGGCATCCGGTGAGTGGCCCACCAGTGTGATAGTGAGCGGGCCGCCGGGGTGGTTCAGGGTGACATGAACGGGGCCGCCCTGTCGTGCCCCGAACTGCTGCCAGGGATCCGGATTTGGCAGTGCCTCGCGAGATTGCCCCGCGAGATAGCGCTGCGTTAGCCACTCCTGCGGTTGCCACTGCTCGGCCCAGATGGGCTCGCCATTGACCAGCACGCTGCGCTCGAAGGGGTGGGGCAGGTACTCCCATTCACCTGGGTCATCCAGCCAGAGGGTGAGCTGGTAGCGTCCTTTGGCCAAGTCCAGTCGCACTCCGTCGAGATTGCGCAGCCCATCGCGCACCAGAGCATCGCCGGAGGGGCGCAATATGGGGGTGGGATGGCCAATCAGCCGGGGATCCCCCGGGATCAGGGGCTCAAAGCCGGTAAAGCGGGGCGCAGCCGCGGCCCCCAGATCCAGCGCAATGGTGCCCTCAGGCAGGGTCAGACCGGGCACCCAGTACCAGCGGTGAATGGTCAGCGAGGGGGCGTTATCGGCCATAAAAAAATAGAGCTTGGTGAGTTTGTCCAGCGCCAGCGCTCTGGGTTGGCTGGTGCGCCACTCACTCAAGGCAAAGCGCTGGGTGAAGGGGCCGGGTGCGACAATCCGCTCCAGATTGACCCGGCTGCGGTAGTTGACCGAGGCCTCATCGTCGATACGCAGGATCAGGGTTTGCGGGCGGGCGCTGGGGTTATGGCCCTCGATCACCAGTTCATCATCGCTGCCCACCGGCCAGCTGTGGGTGCTCAGATCGAGCCGCTGGGGTGTCTGGTTGCCCGTCAGGGGCAGCGGGGTCTGCCCCTCCAGCCGGGTGGTGGCCATTGCTGCATGGCAGCAGAGCAGGATAACCAGCCAGAGCCCTCTGCTCATCCGGGCAGCCCCTTCAACCAGTTGTTCAGCTCGGCAGCCTTGTGATCCCAGCTTTGCAGGGCCACCTGCTGTTGGCGAGTGTGGCGCCCTTCGCTGCGGGTCAGCCCCTCCCAGCCACTCTCCTGCAACCAGCCCGGATTGGGTTGATCAAAGGCGGCCCGATTGATGGCCTCGGCCAGGCTCTCCCCACTGCGGGGGAGCTGGATCTGATCCCGATAGCCATCGAGCGCCGGAAAGTCAGTGCTGACGATGGGTCGCCCTGCGGCCAGATATTCACGCAATTTCAACGGATTGCAGGCACGGATCTGGGCGTTGTCGACAAAGGGCAGCAGACTCACCTGCCAGTGCTGGGCATAGGCCGCCAGGGTGTGGTGGGGACGGGGCCCCAGCAGATGGATATTGGGGAGCCCCTTGAGGGGGGAGATATCGGTCTGGACCGGGCCAATCAGCACCAGATCCCAGTGGGGCAGGGCGGCCGCCGTCTCTGCCAGCAGGGGAATATCAATCCAGTCGCTCAGGCTGCCGTAAAATCCGGCAATGGGACGGCCGGAGGGGAGATCCGCTGGACGCGCTCTGGGGGGCATAAACAGCTCGAGATCCACGCCGTGGCTGAGCAGCCGGGTTTTATGGGGGGGAAAGCGGCTGGCCAGCGCGGGGCTGGCGGCCAGAATGAGATCGGCTTTTTCCACCAGTCGGGCCTCGCAGTGAGCGATGGCCTGATGATCCACCCCGGCCAGCGCCGAGAAGTCATCGCCGCAGTAGTAGATCACCGCCCGCTCTTCGAGCTTGCCAATCAGATCGACGGCGCTGGGCAGGGAGATCCAGAGCAAGGGGCGATCCAGCTCGGGCAGCTGGCGCCGGATCTGCGCCGCCAGCCAGTGGCCATTGATTTTGCCCGCCAGACGACTGCCCGGCAGTGGCAAGGCGAGCGGCGGCAGTACCCGGGGGCTGCTGGCTTCGGATGGCGCAACCGACTGGCCGCCAGAATGGCGTGCTCCGCGCAGCACCGCCCCCAGTTTGCGGACGATGCGGGTGAGATCATGAAGGGTAACGCGGGGACAGCGCATGCCGATGGAGTTGACCCAGAGCACTTGATAATCAGGCAACAGACGCTTGATCAGGTGTTGGGTGCTGGAGGGGTGCTGGCCCCAATCCTCTCCCAATACCACCAGTTGCGGCAGTGAGTGTGGTTTCATGCAAAGGTCTCCGAGGCGTGTGCGAGGTCGCTGTGATCCTGTGGTTGCAAGGGGCGCAGTACGGTGGCCGGTACACCCGCTGCCAGCACACCTGCGGGCAGATCCCGGGTGACGACGCTGCCTGCGGCGACAATGGTACCGGCGCCTATGGTGACACCGGCCATCACCATCACCCCGGTGCCAAGCCAGACATCCTGCTCCAGCACGATGGCCCCCACCTGTTCATCGCGATCCGGTTTGCCAAGGGCGCGATCGCGGGCGTTGACCGGGTGCCCCGGGTAGCCCGCCAGAAAGGCACGGCCTGCAATTCTGACGTTATCCCCCAGCACTATCTTGCTGCCCACCGCCAGGGTGGTCTGCCAGCCAATCCCGACATTGCGGCCAATCACCAGCTTTGGCGTCTGGCTCGATGCCCGGCCGCTGATGGTCATGGCGGCGCTGAGGCGGCAGTCGGCACCAATTTCGATGGTAACCGGACCGCTGATATAGGGGATGCCGCCATAGAGATAGAGGCGCGGGGCGGGGGCCGTCAGGCGAGATTGAAACAAGGGGGTCCACCAAAGGGTGCGGGTCAGGGTTGCCAGCGCGTTGCTGCCCAGCAGATAGAGCCGATAAAGCAGCCGATGCAGGGGAGGGATCACGGGGAATGACCAGTTGCGGGCACTTTTGGCCAGTCGCCATACCCGGCGGGCCAGTGGCGTCTCTCCCTGTTTGGCCCAGCTTTTCATCCGGTGCAGGTTGATGGTGTTCATGGCGACCTCTCCCTCTGGTGCAGTCCGTTGCTCGCTAAGCAGAAAGCAGGGATCGGGCCAACAGGACGACCCCAGTGTGATCGGGCCAAATGGGGCTAAGAGGAGGGACAGATTGCGCTGGTCGGTGCAATTTGCAGCCCGCGTTGTGCAAAACGCAAATGCCAGTCTCATTCTGGGCTTGCTCAGGCCGGTTAAACCGCACAGAGAAGCTATCGTCTCTGGGCGGGAGTGAGTGGCGTGGGCTTTGCATTAGCGGTAGCTGACCCGAAGCGGGATGCTTCGGGTGGCTGGGAGGCCCTATGAAACTTGGTGTGAACCAGATTGCCATGCTCTATTACGCCGGCGGCTTGCTCCTGATGAAGGGGATCTCCCTGCTGATGCTGCCGGTGCTGACCCATCAGCTGCTGCCTCGTGAATACGGTCAGTTGGAGGTGCTGCTGACCCTCATCAATCTGGGGTCCCTGATCCTTGGCTTCGGGCTGGTGGATGCCCTCTACCGCTTTGCCGGATTGGCGAAAGATGAGCAGGAGCGCCAGCAGGTGGTGGCCCGCATGTTTGGTCTGGTCTGGCTGATCGCCCTGGCCAGTCTGGTGCTGCTCTGGCTGCTGGCACCTCTGGTGCAAGCCTGGCTGCCGGTTGAAACCCGCCTTGCGGATGTGCGCTGGGTGCTCTGCGCCCTGCCGTTTGAAGGGGTGATCGGCGTGCCGCTGGCATGGCTGCGGATGCGCAATCAGGCGCAGCTCTTTTTCGTGGCGACCGCAGGCAAGGCGGTGATCCAGTCGGTGCTGACCGGCTGGTGGCTCTGGCTCGGTTGGGGTGTGAGCGGGGTGCTGGCCTCCGGCACCCTGACCTGTGTTGCACTGGCGCTGCTGCTGAGCCTCTGGCAGTGGCGAGATAGCGGGATCCGCTTTGACTGGCAGCACTATCGACCGCTGCTGCGCTATGGATTGCCCCTGGTGGTGAGCGGGCTGGCAGGCTTTGCCCTGAGCGGACTGGATCGCTGGCTGCTGGCCGATGTGGTGGGGGAGGCGCTGCTTGCCTACTACGCCGTAGCGGGCAAGCTGGCGCTGGCGGTGGGGTTGTTGCTGCAACCCTTTGCCCTCTGGTGGTATCCCCGCCGTTTCATGCTGCTGCGCGAGCCGGATGGACTGCGGCTCAATGCCCACTACAGCGTGATGGGGTCAGTACTGGGGTTTGTCACCGCGGGGATTGTCGGGCTCACCGCCCCCTTGCTTATTCGCTGGCTGACCCCGGAGAGCTATCACGGAGCGATCGCCTATATTCCGCTGCTGGTGCTGGGTATGGCGGTGCGCAATGTTTCGGACTTGCTCAATGTCGGCTGCTTTAGCGGAGAGAAGAGCAATGCCCAGATGGTGATCAATCTGGGCTGCAGCGCCCTTGGGGTCGCAGGCTTTCTACTCGCCATCCCACCCTTCGGGGTTGCCGGGGTGATCTGGACCCTGCTGCTGGTCTATCTGGTACGGGCGCTGGCCTTTTATCTGGTGAGCCAGCGGCTGCTGCCGCTGCCGTATCGCCTCTCGACCCTCTGGGCCAGTTCGCTCGGGGCGCTGGCGATGGTCTGGCTCGGCCAATGGTGGGCAGGATCATGGCTCGTCTAACGCCAGCCATCTGGGCAAGCGCCATCTGTCTGGTGCTGGCTCTACTCTGGTGGCGGCTGCCCCATCCCTTGCTGCTGCCGGTGCTCGGCCTTGCCATTCCCGCCATCTGGTTTGCCCTGCGCTGGCCCTTCTTGATGGTGCTGGGATTTGTCACCTTCTCCTTCTTTCGGTTGCATGAGGTGTTCCCCCAGCTCTATCCCCTCAAGATCCCGCTGCTCTTCTCGCTGGCCGCCATCGGCGCGCTGGTCTGGCACATTTTGCTGACCGGCCGGATCAAGCCCTACTGGAGTCCAGCGCTGAGCTGGCTGACGGCTTTCTTTGTGATGGTCTCCATCGGTGTGCTGTTTGCCAGCAACCGGGGTGAGGCGATCGCCACCTGGACCGGCAGCTACAGCAAGATCTATCTGATGACCCTGGCAACCGCCTGGCTGGTGCGCACCCCGGGGGATTTTGCGCTGGCGGTACGCACCTTTGTGGTGGCGGGCTGTCTGGTGGCGCTGGTGGCCCTCTACAACAAGGCGAGCGGGATCGGGCTGGTGGAGGGCACCCGGGTGACCATAGGGCGCGAGCTGGGCTCTGTGCTGGGGGATCCCAACGATCTGGCGCTGGTGCTGCTCTTTCCTGCCGGTTTTTCGCTGAGCTTGCTGCTCAATCAGGGCAATGGGGTAGGGGGGCGTTTGTTGGGGGGGCTTGGTTTTGTCCTGACTGCGGCCGCCATTATCGCCACCCAGAGCCGCGGCGGTTTGCTTGGCGTGTGTGCGGTCAGCGGCCTGTTTGCCTGGCAGCGGGTGAAGTCGAAAACCCTGTTGATCTCGATGGGGATGGTCGCGCTGGTGGTGCTGTTTGCCGCCGCCGGGATCAGCGACCGGGCATCTGGCGGCGCCGCCGAGAGCGGGGTCGATGCCTCGGCCATGGGGCGGATCTACGCCTGGCAAGCGGCCTGGGGCATGGCGTTGGGCCATCCGCTGGTGGGGGTGGGCTTGTCCAATTTCTATTACAACTACTTCTTCTACAGCCCCCATTGGGATGGACTCAATCATGCGGTGCACTCCACCTGGTTCGGGGTGCTGGCTGAAACCGGTTTTGTCGGGCTGGCGCTGTTTATCGGTATGGTGACGGTGACCCTGCGCAGTTGCTGGCGTTGCCAGCTTGCTGGCATGCCTCCTGCAGTGATCACGGCGATGCAGGGGGTGATGGCCAGCATGGTGGGGTTTGTGATTTCGGGATCCTTCCTGACCCAGGGCTTTACCTGGCCCATCTATCTGGAATTGGCGCTGGCCGTCGCCGCCATCAAGTACGTGCAGCAGGCGGCCACAGAGGTGAAGGCCACCCCTGAGGATCATCAGGAGGCAACCCGGTTGCCGGCAGTGCCACCAACGGGAGCAAGAGGATGAACGCAACCCCTGTTTTGCTGGTTCACTACGGAGAGGACTGGATCCGCGGCAGCGAACGCTGCCTGCTGGATCTGCTGGCCCACCTCGATCGCAGCCGGTTTACGCCGTTGCTCTGGTGCAATAGCCCGACGCTGGCGGCAGAGGCGGCCACCCTCGGGGTAGAAACCATGGTCGAGCCGTTCAGCCTGCTGCTGGGATGGCAGGCGCCCCGCTTAGATCTTGCTGCCCATCGGCGCCTCTCCCGGCGAGCCAGAGAGCTCATCACCGAGCGGCAGATTGGGCTGGTGCATGCCAACAGCGCGGCCCCTTGTCAGTGGCTGGCGGGGGTCTGTCGGGCGTTGCAGGTACCGCTGGTGTGCCACCTCCATGCCCGTTACCAGCCAAGAGACAGGTTCAGCCTGCGGGTCCATCAGGCAAGCGTGCTGATCGGGGTGAGCGAGCCGGTGTTGACCGGTTGGCGCCAGGATGGCTGCGTGGCCGATCGGTTGATCCGGGTACCCAACGGGGTCGATGCCGCTCGCCTGAATGGCGGTGCTCACTGGCCGGTCGTCGGCATGCTGGGCTTGCCCCCGGGGGATATGATCATCGCAACCGTCGGCTCCCTGATCAAGCGCAAGGGGATTGATCTGCTGATCCGATCGCTGGCTGCCCTGATGGCATCGGGGGAGGAGGCCCAGTTGCTGATTATTGGCAGCGGTCCGGAGCGGGAAGCATTGGTGGCGTTGGCTGTCGAGCTCGGTGTGGCCGAGCGGGTCCACTTTCTCGGCGAGCGACCAGACAGTGCCGCTATCTTGCGAGGCGGGGTGGATCTGCTGGTCTCCGGCGCCCGTGAGGAGGTGTTTGGTCTGACGTTGGCGGAGGCGGGCATGTTGGGGATGCCGGTCAGTGCCTATCGGGTGGGCGGCATCCCCGAAGTGGTGGAGGAGGGGGTGACCGGCTTGCTGGCAACCCCTGGGGATTGGGCCGAGATGGCTGATCACTGGCGGCAATTGAGCAATCCGCAACGCCGATGTGAAATGGGGCGGGCCGCTCAGCTGCGTGCCGCGCAACTGTTCACGGTGGTGCGTTATGTCGACGGCATCACGGTGGTGTGGGACGCCGCTTTGGCTGGTCGTTGGCACGCCACGGCCCCCACATCCTTCCGACCATTCATTCATTGGGCGGGGCAACGACTCCTTGCCAGAGGTCGCAATATGCTGGCGAGTGGGATGGCAAGAGTGGCGCAAAAAGTGCAACTGGGGTTTGGCCGCAGCAAGGTGCCAGAGTAAGGGAGCAGCAAGATGAGCATGCAAACTGAGCCGGTGTTTGGAAAGATCATCGTCGTGGATCCCATCCCGTTTCGCGGTGGCTCCAAGGTTGCGACCGAAGTGCTGCTCGATGAGTTGGCCAAGCGGATGCCCGGGCTCACATGCCATGTGTTGACCCAGGATCCCGACTCCTGGCCCCGCTGTGAGCATCATTCCCTTTGGCTGCCCCACATATTGAAGGGGCGGGAGTCCGGCATCGGCTATCTGCTCAAACAGGGGTGGCAAACCCTGCTGATCCTCTGGCTGGTGTTGCGTCTGGGGCAGGTGAAGTGCCTGGTGGCGGCGTCAGGGCCGGGGGTGGATCTCTGTTGTTACTGGGCGGCCCGCTGGTTGCGGTGCCGGGTGGTTCAGCTGATCCATGGCCCTGTGGGGTGCTCGGGGCTCTCTGCCAGAGCCCTGCAACGGGCGAGTTTTGTCTTTTATCTGGAATCGACGCGCAGCTCCCTGGCGGCATTGCTGGCCCGGCTTGGCGAGACCGAGTTCCCGTCACACTGGCAGCCATTTACCAATGGTTTGAGCGAGATTGATTGGCCCAAAGCGACCCTGGGGGGGCCTCGTATTTTGTGGGCGGCCTCGTTGCTGCGCTGGAAGGGGCTGGAGACCATGCTGGCCGCCCATCAACTGATCCCTGATGCTCGCCCCGAGCTGATGGTGTGCTATCTGCAGCCCAAGGGCACGCTGCAACCCTGCAGCCAGCCTCAACCACAACTGCCAGACACGCACTGGTATGCCAACCCCGCCAATCTTGACGAGATCCGATCTCGATGCGGCATTTTTGTCTCCACCAGTCATCTGGAACCGTTTGGTCTCTCCATTCTGGAGTCCATGGCGGCAGGATTATGCGTAGTGATCCCGGCCGATGGCGCCTGGTGGGACCGACACCTCACCGATGACGTGAATTGCCGCAAATATCAGCCAAACGATCCCGGCGATCTGGCGCGGTTGCTGGCAAGCCTCAATGCCATGCCCGATGTGGTCAAGCGACTTGGCTATCATGCCCGCTTGCATGCCATGGCCCATTACAACGCGGCGGATACCTACCAAAGCACACTGGATCAGTGGGAAGGTATGTTGCGATGGGATGCGTTGAGCCTTGCCGTGCATGGTTAGCGCGCAGTGGTTCCCCGTGGGGAGGATGGTCACGCATGAGGGACTTATGGTCAGACTGGTTGCGGGAGGGTGGGTGACTCCGCCACTCTGATGCAGTTACGGCCGGATGATTTGGCGGTGTAGAGCGCAGCATCAGCCAGTTTTACCAGTTCAGATGGCTGCCAGTGACTCGATGGTCTGAGGCAGGCAACACCCATGCTAACGGTCACCAGACCGGTGGTATTTTGTGCGTGTGGCTGCGCGAGTGCAAAAATCAGCCGCTGGATATGTTGGGCAATTTCATAGGCGGATTGACGCTCGACATGTGGCAACAGGATGACAAATTCCTCTCCGCCGTAGCGAGCCACCAACTCCCCCGAGCGGCGCCCGGATTGCGCCAGGGTATGGGCCAGCAATCGAAGGCACTCGTCACCGGCAACGTGGCCATAGAGGTCGTTGAACTGCTTGAAATGATCGATGTCGAGCATGATGAGCGCAATCGGCATCTCTGTCTGAATACAGCGCTCCCAGGCCTGGTTCAATGAGTTGTCGAACAGACGACGGTTGCCGATATTGGTTAGCCCGTCGGTATTGCTGAGCGCTTCCAGTTTCCGGTTCGCTTCCGCCAGCTCCTTGGTTCTGAGCTCGATAATGAGTTCCAGCTCATGTTGGCGCTCCTCCAGACTGGTCATCGGGTAAATTTCGCTTTCCCGAGCCGCACTGTAAGGGATGGAGATACTGCTGTGAGCAATTTTCCACGCCATGGCTTCGTGTCGAAAAATCAATACCAACCTGGCGGTTCTGCGGGAGAGGATAGGTTCTGATTTCGGTAGATGGATATGAAAGAAGGCGGTCACAGCCACCACATCGGCGGCCAGATCTTGCAGGGTTACATCGAGTATTTCCAGGTGGATCCTGCCCGGGATCTGGGCAAAATCGCGGCGGGTTATCCGGATCCACTCATCTTTATCGGTAACCAGAACATCACTGCTGCCGGCAAAACCGCTGAAATTGTTGCTAAACCGCGTTGTGAGCCGATCATCCCGTGATGAATACAGCTCGATGTACTCATCAAACAGTGAGCTGATCAACGGTTCCCGTTCAGTGGTCATTGCGCTGGGCCCATGTGAAGTGGTCACGTTTTTCAAACGTTCGATTGAACTATAGTCAATAATGTCATTTCATTTGGCTATCTATCCTGATTTTTATCGTTTTTTTGTTCGATTACCGTTATTGGCAAGTGTCCGTAAGGTCAGTCAGAACAAGGTGCCATGGAGAGGGTTAGCATGGCTGTCCGGTGCATATCCTCCCCATCTCTATTACGCATCGGGGTGACCACCGGTGACAAGACGGCGGGTCTGCATGCAGATCCCCAGACTGCAGGCATCAGGTAACCCAGAGTGCCTCGCGGCGATCAATGGCTGGCGAGATAGGGGCTGATATCCACCTCGTCAATGAGCTCCGGGCTCATGTAACGCTTGGCATAGCGCAGGTAGACGCCAGAGCGGAGAAAGAGCGCAAACAGCTCGGGGTCGATATGGTGATCCTGTTGCATGAATCCCATGATGCGGATGGCCTCCGAAAGAGATTTGGCTTTCTTGTAGGGGCGATCGCCGGCAGTTAGCGCCTCGAAGATATCGGCGATGGCCATCATCCGGGCAGGGATGCTCATCTCGTTCCGTTTCAGCCGCTTGGGATAACCGGTGCCATCCATCTTCTCATGGTGTCCCCCTGCGATTTCCGGCACCTGTTTCAGGTTGGCGGGGAAGGGGAGTTTTTCGAGCATGATGATGGTCTGGATCATGTGCTCGTTGATCTTGTAGCGCTCCTCATCGGTGAGGGTGCCCCGGCGGATGGAGAGGTTGTAGAGCTCGCCGCGGTTATAGAGGTATTCGGGCGTGTTGACCTGAAATCCCCAAGGGTTGTCAGGGGCAAGGCGGTCGCGGTTGCTGCGGGTGAAGAGGTGATCCGGGCGATCGGCCAACAAGGGTTCGGTGACCGGCAGCGGTGACTCCGCGGCCCGCTGTTTGCGCGCCAGTTCATCCTGAGAGATGCCAATCCGATCGGAGAGCGTGCGCTGCCAGGTGCGGCCCGCAATCTGCTGCAGTCTTGCAATATCCTCTGTGGCCATAAATTCGCCCCCTTCGTTGCAACGGGCGATAAAGGCAAACTCCTCATCCAGCTGTTGCCACTGCTGTTGCAGCGTGGCCTGTAACGTGGCCTCATCACCCCCGTGGAGACGTGCCTGCCAGTAGGCAATCTCGGCATCCCGTTTCAGCACTTCAAAACGCATCCTGACCTCGTGAATGCGATCGCACAGGGTTTCCAGCTTGGTGGCCTTGTCGACCACAAACTCCGGGGTGGTGACTTTGCCGCAATCGTGTAGCCAGGCCGCGATATGTATTGCTTCCCACTGTTTTTCATCGAGCGAGAAGTGTTGGAAGGGGCCCTCCTTGGCCTCACATGCCGCTTCTGCCAGCATCTTGGTCAGTTCAGGGACTCGCTGACAGTGGCCACCGGTATAGGGACTTTGGCATCGATGGCCCCTGCGATGAGCTGGATAAAGGCTTCCAGCAGATTGCGCTGCTCCTCCAGCAGCCGCTGGGTGGTGAGTGCCACGGCGGCGGTAGAAGAGAGCGCGTTGACAAATGCCATCCGCTGCGGGGTCAGGGACTTCTTCCGTTCATCGATCAAAAACACCAGGGTGCCGAGCAGTTGGCAATCACGGTTTTTCAGGCCAATCGGCCAGAAGGTCAGCGGCGTGTCGCTCTCCTCAATGTAGGGAAACAGGATCTGCAATTCGCTGGTGACCAACGCAACGGGTTCCAGTTCTACTCCTTGCAAGCTCTGGAACAGTGGGTGTTTTGGCTGATTGAGCGTTCCGATACTGTGGATCGGCGTTTGCTCCTGCACCTCGCCATTCCAGCATAACCCTGCCAGCTCCAGTGTCTTGTTGCCGCTATCGGAGAGGTAGAGCATACAGCCTGTTGCTCCGGTCAGTTGCTGCATTTCGGTGAGCAGCCGCACCAGCAAGCGGGGGAAACTGGTCTCGCTGGAGAGGGAGGTGGAAAGCTGCAAAAAGCGCTGGATGGTCGATTTCATGTCGCCCATGGCCTGGGAGAGATCGATGATTTCAGCAATATAGGAGTTGACCCTGATCGGATCGTTGAAGTCGAAGTGGGCGATTTTTCCTGCTTCTTCTGTCAGATCATCAAGGGGCCTGGCGGCGGTTCTGGCCAGCTTGATGGCCGCGAACAGGGCAAAGATCAGGAAGATGCCCGACAGAAGGAAGGTCTGATTGCGAATGGTTATGACCTTGGCCAGCAGTTCATCGACAGGCGCCGCAATCCAGAGTGATTGTCGTGACTCATCAGCTTCCGGCAGCTCAATATGCATACCTTGCCAATCTCGACCGTCTGATTGAAACGTCAGTTTATCGATCTTCTGGCGTCGGCTGGCATCGATGAGCCGTGGAAGCATCGGAAGGTCGGCCTCCACTATCTTGGCCAGTCGAAAGGTGCCGTTCTCACCGTGAATGATCATCCCGCCCTTATGGCTGGTCATCAGTTCTCCCCGACCATTGACAATAGCCAGCCGCATATTGGGGGTGATCATGGCGGACTTGAGCAGGCGTTCGATGGAGCGCAGGCTCATATCTACCCCGATGACGCCAGCCCCGTTTTGCATCGGTTTGGCAACACTCACGTTGACTTCCCGGGTATCGAGCGTGATGTAGGGTGGTGTCTGAACCAGTTGCCCGGCCTGCTTGGCCTGAATAAACCAGGGGCGCTCTCTGGCATCAAAGAGCTGCCCTGATACCTGTTGATGCTCGATGACGGTGAGGTTGTCGGCCAGCGCGAAGATATCGGTGAGCGTGGTTGCCTCCTGATGCCGAACGCTTTTGACGATCCAGCGGGTATTGGCAGGTGGAGTCAGATGTTGCACCTCGGTGTCGGCAGGCCAGCGCATCAGCCGGAACACATCGCCGTTGTTGTAACCGGCATAGACCCTGTTGGCCGAGGGCAGCCCTGTTAACAGGGTCGCCATATAGGGGATGTTGGCCATGCGGTCTGCCAGGGTTGTGGCCTTGGTCAAGCGCTGTTGGGCGAGCAGATTGACACTCAGGGCCGAGGAGCTAAACAGCCCTTCCAGCTCCTGGGTCGTGAGTTGGCCAATCAGGCTGAATCTCTCTTCCGCCTCTTTCATCAACATGGTTTTGGTCTGCCGATATTGGTGACCAAGGGTGATCAGGGCAAACACCAGCAGCAAGCCCAGAAACAGGTGGGCAATATGAACATACAAGGGGATAACGCGGCGAATGAGACTCATGTTATCTCCTTAATGGATGGGTTTGTTGAGTGGGGTATAAATGAGATAACCCAACAGGATAATGGGTAGCTTCATGGTGTTCGCCCTTGCTGCTTGCATTAAAGATACCCCGTTGCGTAAACCACCAGATGACGATAAATGGAAAGGGGTGATAAATCCTTTTTTATTCACCCATCGCAGTAGCCAAAAATGATCCACGGCGATGTTACCGTTGAGTACTGTGATCGTGATTCTTTTCACTCTGGATATGGATTAAAACCCTCTTTTTGCGGGAAGTGCGCCGAGATATTCAGCAGCCGGGTTTCTTCATCCAGCGACACAGTGACGGTGGCGCCATGGGCTTCCAGCATGATTTTGCCATGATAGCCATTGTGACTGTGTGCTTCTTTGTTGTTATTAGAGGATGGGAATCTGTCGAACAGAGAGAGGACATTGTTGATATCCAGCAAGGTCGAGCTATCAATATTTAAAATAATGCTGTCGGGGTATTTCAGACAGACAATTTCCACGCAGGAGGAGGGCGCCGCATGCTCACAAGCGAGCCGTGTCAATATTTGAAACGCGGAATAACAGAGAAATTCGTCACCTGCGATGAATAGCTCGTCATAGAGGTAATTTTTGGGTTTGGTCAGCTTGATATCGAGCTTTTTCCCGGCATAGAGATTTTTGAATTGCACCGAAAGCCGGTTGAAAATATTAAAGAGCTGGACTTTACCCGCTTTCAAAACAAAGGTGCCGGTTTCAATCTGGTAAATCTCGCTGGCCAGCCTGGTCAATGCCAGTGCATCGCCTACAGATTTTCTGGTGATGGATAGCTGGGTTTTTTGGAGCATGTTGAGCGATGAGTCGGCCGCTAGCTCTTCCAGCAGGTGTAGCGCGTTGAGCAGGGGCTCCTGAATTTCATAGCGGATATTGAACTCGAGGCTCTCTTTGAGCGCATTGAGCTCAAGCATCTGATCGAACTCTTTTTGCAGATCTCTTCTGGCATGCACCAGCCGCATCAGATTGGCAATGCGAAAACGCAGCATCTCGATGTCGATCGGCTTGGTGATAAAATCGACGGCCCCCAGTTTCATCGCCCGTTTACGGGAATAGATATCATCCAGTGCCGTCATAAAGACGATGGGGATGTGCTCAGAGTGGGGATGTTCACGCAAAATTCTGGCGACATCGAATCCGTTCAGGTTGGGCATCATGATATCGAGCAGCACCAGATCGGGTGGATTATCCGATTGGCAGATCCTGATCGCTTTTTCGCCATCCTTGACCAACTTGAGATGAAACTCTTTGCGAAATACCGAGGTGATCAGCATCAAATTATCTGGAACATCGTCAACCACCAGAATGGTTGGACTATCCTGATTGCTGGCGACCAGATCGCTGTTGGAAAAACGGTGCAAACGACCGAATTCAAATTGTGAAAGTGGGGGCTGCGACTGGCTGGTTGCCAACAGCAGCCGAGTAATCCTGGTTTTAAGGGTATCGGGCTTGAGCGGGGTCAAGATAATGTCAGAGACTTTCGCCTGGACAAATTGTTCGATCAATGGGCGATCTGTCCCTGAGGTCAGGGTCAAAAAAGGCAGTGTGTGATGAGGTGCCCTACTGCGAATATTTTTCAGCAGTGTGAGCAAGTTTGCCGAATCGAGATCGATATTGCAGATGATCATGGCGGCAGGGCCATCAGCCACGCAACGTTCCAGCGCCTCGACACTCTCCACCACCGTAATCTGGCTTATGCCAATGGCTCGTAACTGATTGCATAGCGCATCGCTGTGCACATTATCTTTTTCCAGTACCAGCGTGGGGCCGGAAATTATTTTTGCTATGTCCATATGGCTATCTGATGTGCCCATCTGTCGCTGTATCCTGCCAGCTCATTTTGAGCATGATAATATAGGGTGCATGACCCTGGTCAACCGATACCTCTGCTACCTTGCGCTGGAAATATAAATCTGCAAGCTGGCTCATGACCCAACGTGATAAAGAGAGCAATCCGATATCATCATACCGTTGGTGCTGACCCATCTTCTGATGGTGTACAACCGCCATTACCCCATATCCACTTTTTCTTGTATCCGATTTATCCCTTGTGAGTTGCTGGCTCCTGTCGGGTTGTGCGCACATTTCAACCGGGTTGTCATGGCTGCCTGTCGGGGGATCCGTTATGGTGTGAGAAAGGTTGGCAGGGGTCGCCATCCTCCATCTTGGCAGGGAGAATCACGAGATATGGAACATCTTGCCCCGAGCGCGGCTCATCCTATGGTGCTGCTGGTTGATGATAAGAGTGGCTGCCACAAGTTGATGAATGCGCTGCTCGGTGAGTGCCTTTTATTGCACGTCTTCTCCTGTGAGGCGGTGCTGATGATGGCCAGGCAGAGCGATGGAGCATGCTGTCAACCATGAAATCGCGTCTCTGGCACATTGCTGCCGTGCTGTTGCTCTCCCTGATGTTGGCCACGCTGGTCGACGCCTTCTATCTGGAGCTGGAGCGGCAGGAGTATCGCCAGTCGCTGGATACCCGCATTCAGCGCGAGGGCGACAATCTGCAGCAACTGACCCTCTCAAGCAAGGGGATGGGGGCGGTGCAACTGGCTGGCCGCCTCAACCGCGAGATCCAGCAATCGTCACTGCTCGAGCGGGGGGAGCTGAGCCCGAGCGAAGCTCTGCAGGTGTTGGCGCAGGGGGTGAAGGCCAATCATGCCTTTGTTACCAATAAAGCAGGGGTGATTGTCCGTGATTGGGATGCGCTTGGTCGCCATGTCGTCGGGCAGGATGTGTCGTTTCGCTCTTACTTCAGACAAGGGATCCTGGGGCTGGAAACGGTAGATGCTGGGGTTAGCCTCAATACCGGCAAGCGGATGATCTATGTGGCGGCGCCAGTCTCTCACGATCGGGCGCAAGGAAGCGACATTACTGGGGTGGTGGTGGCGCGTTACGAGATGGCGCTGCTCGATACCTTTCTGGCCGGGTGGGGCGATACCATCGGTTTGCTGGTCTCGCCAGATGGAGTTGTGATGGCCAGCAACAAGAGCGACTGGCAAATGGCGGTGGTGGGAGCGAACTCTGCCGCCAGGCAACAGCAGCTCTTTGCCTCTCGCCTATATGGACACTACTTTGCCCCGGATCGCCAACCGGTGATCCTGCCTGCACTCGATGGCAGTGAAGTTCGGATAGGGAAAGATAGCTATCTGGTGAGCCGCATGCCTATCGAGTGGCACGATGCCAAAGGGCAGTGGATGCTGCTGCTGTTGGGCAATGTGGAACAGGCCGTGTCAGGATGGCGGCGAGTGGCCTTGTTCGGCACCGCCCTGTTGATATGTCTGAGCTCGGCCCTGCTCTGGCAGGGGCGAATGTTGCGTCGCCGCAGTATCCGCGAGCGCAACGAACAGTTTGCCTTCCAGCAGGCATTGATCGATACCCTGCCACATCCTCTCTTCTATACCGATAATCAGGGTCGCCTGCTGGGGGTAAATCGCGCCTTTACCAGTTCATTTGGTGGTGCCCGCCCGCTCGAGGGCAAGCGGTTGGCGGAGTTGCCCCAACTTGCCGGGTTGGACTCGGCGGATGAGGACAACACCTTGTTGAGGGTGGCTGGCAGCCAGGCCAGAACGCAGCATGAGGTGCGCCTGTTTTCGCCGGATGGCCGCCCTCTGGACATGCTCTATTTTCTCTCGGGGATCGAGCTTGCCGAGAGCGAGCGAAGCGGTGCGGTCGGCAGCCTGGTCGACATCACCCCGATCCGTGCCGCCGAGCAGGCCATGCGGGAGGCTCATGACCGGATAGCGGCAGATCGCCAGCGGCTGCACGAGAGCGAGCAGCGGATCCAGTCCATGGTGCGCAACGTACCGGGTATGGTCTATCGCTGCTTGCCTCATCATCCCTGGACCATGTTGTTCGTCAGCGACGAGGCGGAAAAATTGACCGGCTATCCCGCCAGCGATTTTGTCGGCGTAGGCAACAGCCGCGATTTTGGTGACTTGATCCATCCCGATGACCTCGAACTGAGCAACCGCAACACCATCGAGGCCATTGCCGAACATCGGCAATATATCAACGAGTACCGCATCTTCGATCGCTGGGGTCAGCTCCGCTGGGTCTACTCCATCGGACTCGCCACCTATGATGCCGAGGGTAAGGCCATGTATCTGGACGGGATCATCTTCGATTTCAGCGACCGCAAGCAGGCTGAGGCCGCCATGCTAGAAGCTAGGCAGATCGCCGAAGATGCCACCCGAACCAAGAGCGAATTTTTGGCCAACATGAGCCATGAGATCCGCACGCCGATGAATGCGATCATCTGCATGGCCCATCTGGCGCTGCAAACCAGTCTCTCCCCCGAGCAGCACAACTATGTGAGCAAGATAGACAGAGCGGCGAACAACCTGCTCGGGATCCTCAACGACATCCTCGACTTCTCAAAGATGGAGGCGGGTAAGCTGCAACTGGAACAGGTGGATTTCCGGCTCAACGAGGTATTCGAGTGGCTGGCTGATCTGACGGCGTTCCGGGCGCGGGAAAAGGGGCTGGCGCTGCTGTTCGATCTGGCAGGTGATCTGCCTGACCGTTTACGCGGTGATCCCCTGCGACTTGGCCAGATCCTGCTCAACCTGACCAGCAATGCCATCAAGTTCACCGAGCAGGGAGAGGTGATCGTCCAGCTGGCACGCAGTAACGAGCGAGATGGCAAGATCTGGCTGCAGGGCAGTGTGCAGGATAGCGGTATCGGCATGACAGTCGAGCAGTGCCAGCGTCTCTTCCACTCCTTTGAACAGGCTGACAGCTCGACCACCCGCAAATATGGTGGCACCGGTCTTGGTTTGGCTATCACGCACAATCTGGTGCAACTGATGGACGGGGAGATCCGGGTGGAGAGCTCCCCGGGGCAGGGCAGCGAGTTTCACTTCCGTATCTGTCTCGCCACCCTGGCGGATAAGGGTCATGAAGAGCAACATGTGGCCATGCCGCTGGCGCCGCAGCGTCTGCTGTTGCTGGAGCCGCGCCCTGTTTCGCGAGCGGCCATTCTCCACCAGTTGGTGGCGCTGCCCGTTGAGCTTGTCTGTGCGGACGCTCCCGCCGCAGTGCTGGCACTGCTGCATCAAGGCATCGCGGCGGGCAAACCCTGTGAACGAGTGATGCTGGGGTGGCAGGATGGAGATAGCTGGTTGCCAGAGGTGCTGCAGGAGGTTGGCACGCTGGCAGCGCCGCCTGCGATCTTGCTGATCACCTCGGGCGATCCCGCACCGCTTGCCAGCCATGTTGCTGCGCTGGGGTTGGCGCCGTGTGATGTGCTTGCCCATCCCTTTACTCCGCAAGCACTGCGTCAGGCGCTAGCGGGCGATGCCGTGGGACGGGAGGCGTTATCGGATGCAAGCCCCCATCATCAGGTTGCGCTGCCCGCTCATGGGCTGGCGGGGGCTCGTCTGCTGCTGGTGGATGATAACGACATGAACCGGGAAGTTGCGTTGGCCCTGTTGGGCAAGCAGCAGATCTCCCTGGTCTGTGCTTGCGATGGGGCACAGGCGCTTGCCTTGCTGGCGCAAGATCGCAGGTTTGACGGCATCCTGATGGATTGCCAGATGCCGGTGATGGACGGGTACACCGCGACCCGGTTGATCCGCGCCGATCCGGCGCTGGCCGGGATCCCCATTATCGCCATGACCGCCAGCACCATGGCCGGAGATAAAGAGAAGGCGCTGGCGGCAGGCATGAATGACCACATCGCCAAACCCTTGAATATGCCGCTGTTGCTGGCGACCCTCTCGCACTGGATCACACCCGCCAGACCTCTGGCTGCCGCCAGCAAGTTGCAGGTGACTGACGATGCGACCCCTTGGCAAGGCGTGCCCGGCCTTGACGTGCAGCGGGGCATGGCCGTGATGGGGGGCGACAGTGCGCTCTACCGCAATATGTTGCAGCGCTTTTGTAACGGGCAGCAGGGGTTTGAAGCCAGTTTCCACTCGGTGTGGGTGTCGGATGACAAAGTCACGGCCCGGCGTCTGGCTCACACCCTCAAGGGCAGTGCCAGCACCATAGGGGCGACCGGTGTGGCGGAGCTGGCGGCGCTGCTCGAGCAAGCCTGTGAAGAGGGGGATGATGCAGGGGTCGCAACCCGCTTGCCATCCCTGATGGCAGAATTGACGCCCCTGCTGTCTGGGCTGGAAGCCGCGCTGGCAGCGTCCCCTGTGACGATGAGCGCTTCCCGGGGCATTGATGCCGGGATGATGGCGGCGCAACTCCAGCAGTTGGGGGCCTTGCTGGCACAGAGCGATGCCCAGGCGTTGGCGCTTTGTCAGCAGATTGAGGCTGATCTGGCAGGCAGTGCATTGCCGCTGCGTGCTGCATTTCAAGAGGTGAGCCGGGCAGTCAACGAGTTCGAGTTCGATCAGGCACTGCAGTTGCTGGCGCCACTGCTTGGGTGATGGTTAACACCCTTATCGCTTCTCATGTTCATCGTCATCCTACTAATTTCTTTTGGTTGTCACTGAACAAGAATAATTATCATCTCTATCGGTATGGTAGATATTTACGTTCCGGTTAATTACGCTGGGTGACGTAAAGGTAAATAGTGTAAATATGGGCGGTAACATCTGTAACCTGATGAGCGAATGTATCGCGAGTTAAATATGGTGACTATGTTGCAGACAGCCGACATCCTCACTTTTTTTCTCACCATTAATTTGAATGTAGATTCACGATGATGCGTAAACATATCCGTGAGTGCGATATTTTACTCACCAGCATCCAAGACAATAAAGAGTGGGGGAGGTCATACTGATATGCATACCTCGGCGGCATCTTTTTATTAAGCTGTGTTAAACGTCAGGGAGGCCAAGTGGGGTTGTACTATGTAGGCTAGCAGGAGCAATCATCGCCCTGCAGCGCAGGTAAGATGCAAGCAGACACCAAGCGACATGCAGGGATATCGTGCCGTGCCGTGCCGTGCCGTGCCGTGCCGTGCCGTGCCGTGCAGGCTGTGCTTGCTACCGGTGGCAGCTGGCCGTGAGACCGTTCTGGTGTGGAGAGGCAAGTCAGGAGGTTGTCCCGTGGATGACTGTATGGAATATGCAATGAAATGAGTAAAGATATATTAAATGGATCATTTATGGGTGGCATCAGTATTGTGAAATGAGCGGTATAGCCAAGATTTCAATCATGTTAATTTGGCTCACAGTGAAAGAGAGGATATGCGGTGATTAATTATTTAATATCCAATTAAGTTCATAAAATTTACGGAGTTGCCAAATATCTCTTTGGGAGTAATTAATTTAATTTGTGATGTGGCTCGCTATGAAAATAGGGGTAAGCCGGTCGAAATTGATAGAGATCAATACTGCAGGGTGGGTGAGTCCTTAGCATTTCCGCTATTAAGCATTTATCAAACAAGTGCTCACTACGGGAATAAGTAGAATGGTCGAGGATAATTTTTTATCGGCTCATGGGATTAATCGCCGTGATTTTATGAAATTGTGTGCCGGGATGGCCGCAACCCTGGGATTAAGTCAGCATGCCGTCGCCAAGATGGCCACTGCGCTCACCAGCCCCGAGCGGCCGCCGGTTATCTGGATTGGGGCGCAGGAGTGTACCGGTTGTACCGAATCGCTGCTGCGCGCCACCCACCCCACCATCGAGAACCTGATCCTCAATACCATTTCGCTGGAGTACCACGAGGTACTCTCGGCGGCCTTTGGTCATCAGGCGGAAGAGAACAAGCACAACGCCATCAAGCGCTATAAAGGCAAGTATGTGCTGGTGGTGGATGGCTCCATTCCGCTCAAAGATGGTGGCGTCTACTGCATGGTGGCTGGTGAACCCATCGTTGACCATATTCGCCGTGCCGCCAGTGACGCGGCTGCCGTCATCGCCATCGGCTCCTGTGCCGCCTGGGGCGGCGTCCCCGCCAGTGGCGGTAACCCGACCGGCGCTGTTAGCCTTGAAGAGGCGCTCGGCAATATCGGTACCCCCATCATCAATATCCCGGGCTGCCCGCCCAATCCCCACAACTTCCTCACCACGGTTGCCTACTACATCACCTATGGCAAGCTGCCGGCGCTGGATGCCAAGAATCGGCCGCTGTTTGCCTATGAGCGGCTCATCCACGAAAACTGCGAGCGCCGTCCGCACTTTGACGCAGGTCGCTTTGCCAAGGAGTTCGGTGACGAAGGCCACCGTCAGGGCTGGTGTCTCTATCATCTGGGCTGCAAGGGGCCGGAGACCTACGGCAACTGCTCGACCCTGGAGTTCTGTGATATCGGTGGTGGCATCTGGCCCGTTGGTATCGGTCATCCCTGCTACGGCTGCAACGAACAGGGTGTCGGTTTCAGCAAGGGGATCTTCCAGCTCGCCAAGGTTGAGAATCCGACCCCGCGGGTCAACAAGCCCGATGTGGCCATTCAGGAGGGGGGTCATATCTCTCCCACTTCCACCGCGCTGATCGGCGGTGCCCTCGGGGTGCTGGTCGGGGTGAGTCTGATGACGGTGCGTGAACTCGGTCGCCAGCAGAAGCGCCATGAAGCCGGGCAGCATCCGTCACGGGAGGAGTGACCGTGAACAGACGCAACTTCCTCAAATTTGCCTCCGTCGGCGCGCTGGCAGCCGGGGCCACTGTGCCCGGCACAGCCCTTGCGGCTGCCAAAAACAAGCCACCCATTCCCGGTGCGCTTGGCATGCTCTACGACTCCACCCTCTGTGTCGGTTGCCAGGCCTGCGTGGCGGAGTGCCAGCGCCTTAACGGCAACCCGGCCAATCCGGCGGGCGAGCAGACCTGGTCCAACAACGACAAGCTGAGCCCCTACACCAACAACATCATTCAGGTGTGGAAGAGCGGCGCGGGCGATCACAAGGATCAGCTGGTGGATGGCTACGCCTACATCAAGAAGCAGTGCATGCACTGCGTCGATCCCAACTGTGTTTCCGTCTGCCCGGTGAAGGCCCTTAAAAAAGATCCCAAGACCGGCATCGTTCACTACGACCCGAGCGTCTGTACCGGTTGCCGTTACTGCATGGTGGGCTGCCCGTTCGACGTGCCCAAATATGACTACGACAACCCGTTCGGGGCGATCCACAAGTGCGAGCTCTGCAACCAGAAGGGGCTTGAGCGGATTGATCAGGGTAAATTGCCCGGCTGTGTCAAGGTATGCCCGACCGGTGCCGTCATCTTCGGCACCCGCGAGGAGCTGATGGCTGAGGCCAGGCGTCGCCTGCTGGCGACCCCGGGCAGCGAATATGCCTACCCGCGCCAGACCCTCAAGACCAACGACCCCTACCTGCACGAAGTGCCCAACTACCAGCCTTACGTCTATGGCGAGAAGGAGGGGGGCGGCACCCAGGTGCTGGTGCTGGCCGGGGTGCCCTACACCAAGCTCGACATGCCCGATCTGCCGGAGCTCTCCTCCGGGGCGCGCTCGGAGCATATCCAGCACACCCTCTACAAGGGGATGGTGCTGCCCATGGTGGTGCTGACCGGTCTCTCGGTGCTTATCCGTCGCAACACCAAGAATGGCCACGATCATCACGATGGTCACGATCAGGGCAAGGGGACGTCGGTCGATCAAGGGACACAACAGGGGGGTAAGGATCATGAGTAACCACAAGGCACATCCCCTTGGCGGCAGGCTGGTGAGCTGGCCGGTGCTGGTGCTGGCACCCTTTGCGGTGCTGTGCGGCATGCTTATCCTCAAGCGCCTCATCTTCGGGTTGGGCTCAGTGACCGATCTGAACGGGGGTTATCCCTGGGGTCTCTGGATCTCCTTTGACCTCTTGATCGGTACCGGTTTCGCCTGCGGTGGTTGGGCGCTGGCCTGGGCGGTTTACGTCTTCAACCGGGGCGAGTATCACCCGCTGGTGCGACCGGCTCTGTTGGCGAGCCTGTTCGGTTATTCGCTGGGCGGCCTCTCCATCACAATCGACGTGGGGCGTTACTGGAACCTGCCCTACTTCTACCTGCCCGGTCACTTCAACACCTCCTCGGTGTTGTTCGAGACAGCGGTCTGCATGACTATCTACATCGGGGTGATGGCGCTGGAGTTTGCGCCCGTGCTCTTGGAGAAGTTCGGCTGGAAAACCTCCATGGCGCGGCTCAACAAGATCATGTTCTTCATTCTGGCGCTGGGGGCACTGCTGCCCACCATGCACCAATCCTCGATGGGCTCGTTGATGATAGTGGCGGGGGAGAAGATCCATCCGCTCTGGCAAAGCTATGAGCTGCTGCCGGTCTTTTCGCTTCTGACCGCCTTTATCATGGGCTTCTCCATCGTGGTGTTTGAGGGCTCTCTGGTGCAGGCGGGGCTGGCGGGGCGGGGCCCCAACGAGAAACCGCTCTTCTACAAACTGACCCAGGTGATCGACATCTTCCTGATCCTGTTTGTGGCGCTGCGTTTTGCCGAGATCGTCATCCACGACAAGTCGGAGTACCTCTCCGAGTTCAACCGCTACTCCATTCTGTTCTGGAGCGAGATCGCGCTGATGATCTTCCCGCTGCTGGTGTTCCACTGGGACAAGAGTCGCCGGGATTCGCGCATGCTCTTTCTGGGGGCTCTCAGCATGCTGCTGGGCGCCGCCCTCTGGCGACTGGATTACTCCCTGCTCGCCTTCAACCCCGGCAATGGCTACCACTACTTCCCCTCCGCGACGGAGGTGCTGATCTCCCTTGGCTTTGTTGCCATCGAAGTGTGTGCCTATTTGCTGCTGATCCGGCTGTTGCCGGTACTGCCATCACTTGAACGTGTTCACCAAGATTATCAGGCCCGAGGGAAAGCCAACGTATGAGCCAACGTATCACCATAGACCCCATCACCCGCATTGAGGGGCACCTGCGTATCGACTGTGAAATCGAAGGCGGAAAAGTGACCAAAGCCTGGTCGTCCGGCACCATGTGGCGCGGGATGGAGGAGATCGTCAAGGGCAACGACCCGCGCGATGCCTGGATGATAGTGCAGCGCATCTGCGGGGTATGTACCTCCATCCACGCCATCGCCTCGGTGCGGGCGGTGGAGAACGCCATCGGCGCCAAGGTGCCGGTCAATGCCCAGTTCATCCGCAACCTCATCATCGCGGCCCACAACATCCACGATCACATCGTTCACTTCTATCAGCTCTCCGCGCTGGACTGGGTGGACATCACCGCGGCCCTTGAGGCCAATCCGCAAAAAGCGGCGGACATGCTCAGGGGGGTCTCTACCTGGTCCCTCAACAGCGCCGACGAGTTGACCAAGGTGCAGGACAAGATCCGCGCCCTGGTGGCGAGCGGCCAGCTCGGCATCTTTGCCAACGGCTACTGGGGTCACAAGGAGATGACGCTGAGCCCGGAGGTGAACCTCATCGCCGTGGCGCACTATCTGCAGGCGTTGGAGTGCCAGCGCGATGCCAACCGCATCGTCGCTATCCTCGGTGGCAAGAGCCCGCACATTCAGAATCTGGCGGTGGGCGGCGTGGCCAATCCCATCAATCTGGATGCACCGAGTGTGCTCAATCTGGAGCGGCTGCTCTATGTGAAGAGCTTTATCGACCGGCTCGGCGAGTTTATCGAGCAGGTCTACAAGGTGGATGCCGCCATCATAGCCGCGCACTACCCCGAGTGGCTGAATCTGGGGCAGGGGGCCAAGCACTACCTGAGCGTGCCTGAGCTCCCCACCGATGCCAACGGCGGCAGCTTCCTGATGCCGGGCGGCTATATCGAGAATGGCAATCTGACGGGATATCGCCCCATCGAGAGTCATCAGGATGGCTGGCTTATGGAGGGCATCGCCGAGAGCAACAAGCACGCCTGGTACAAGGATGACGCCCCCCTCAAGCCGTGGGAGGGCAAGACCGAGCCGAACTACACCGGCTGGCAGGATGACGGCAAATACTCCTGGGTCAAGTCTCCCACCTTCTACGGTAAGGTGGTGGAGGTGGGGCCGCTCGCAGACTTGCTGGTGAAACTCGCCGCCAAGCACCCGGAGACGGTGGCGCACTTTGATCAGCTGAACGGCATCTATAAAGTGCTGACCGGTTCAGCCATCAAGACCGAGCAATTGCACTCCACCATGGGCCGCATCATCGGCCGTGCGGTGCGCTGCTGCGTGCTGAAAGACACCCTGTCTCATCAGTGGAAGGCGCTGGTGGACAACATCGGCAAGGGGGATACCACCGCCTATATCAAGGCCGAGATCCCGGCGGACAAGGAGTTTCGCGGGGTGGGCTTTGAAGAGGCGCCGCGGGGCATGCTCTCCCACTGGATCGTCATCAAGGGCGGCAAGATAGAGAACTATCAGGCGGTGGTGCCATCGACCTGGAACTCGGGCCCGCGCAACTTCAATGATGAGCCCGGCCCCTACGAGCAGGCGCTAGTGGGTACCCCGGTGGCGGATCCCGCCAAACCGCTGGAGGTGGTGCGCACCATTCACTCGTTCGACCCCTGCATGTCCTGCGCGGTGCATGTGGTGGATACCCAAAATGGTGAAACGACTCAGGTAAAGGTGTTGTGATGAACATCCTGATCCTGGGCGTGGGCAACCTGCTCTTGAGTGACGAGGCCGTCGGCGTGCGCATCGTTGAGGGGCTGGGGCGCGAATACCGTTTCGCCCCCGGCATCGAGCTGCTCGACGGCGGTACCGCCGGCATGGAGTTGCTCGAAGCGATGGCCAGTCGCGATCACATCATTCTGGTTGATGCGGTGCGCAGCGGTAATCCGCCGGGCACAGTCGTGACCCTGAAGGATGAGGAGATCCCGACCCTGTTTGGCCGCAAGATCTCCCCGCATCAACTGGGGCTGGCGGACGTGCTCTCGGCGCTGCACATGACGGGGGAGTCGCCCAAGCGACTCACCTTGATCGGGGTCGAGCCCGAATCCCTCGAGCCCCGCATCGGCCTCACCCCCGTGGTGGCGGCTGCCATGGGGGAGGCGACGGATCGGATTTTGACCCTGCTGGCCGCCGTTGGCGCGCCCGCCATTGCACTCTCTGAGCAGGAGAAAGCTGAACAAGCACGGGAGGGCCTATGGCGCAGTCCAATTTAAGCGAGGCTGAGAGAGTGCTGGAGATAGTACCGGAGACAGCGCAGGAGTTTGCCGGTTTTGCCAGCAATCCCGCGCCTCTGCTGGTAGCCCAGTACGAGCGGATCGCTCGTGAAGAGATGCAGGTGTTGCCCTTCTATCACGCCACCATGCCCATGGTGGCGGAGTGCACGTTGTTTGAAGGTCAGTGGCTCGGCTGTGTGCTCACCCCCTGGATGCTGAGCGTGGTGGTGCTGCCGGGACCGGATCAGCTTTGGCCGGTGCGCAGCAGCAGCGATCGGCTCGCCCTGCAGCTCCCCTGCGGCAACATGACCTTTATGGTGGGTGAATTGCCCGAGACGGGACAGCTGCTGGCTTGCTCGCTCATGTCCCCCATCGACCCGCATCTGGGGGCCGACGAGGGGCGGGCGCTGGTGAGCAGTACCCTCAAGATGCTGCTCTCCTTGCCGGTGCAGCAAGGGGCTGGCGGTGTGGATCTGGGTCGCAGACGGCTATTTGGTGCCCGGCGCGGTCAACCGGCATAGTCGCTAGGTTTCACGCGAAATCAAGTTTAGAATAGGGGGCCATTTTGGCCCCTCACTCCCATGTTAAATCACGCATTCCACCTCTTTTTTGAGTGATGATCCGTGAGTGGTACAAAACAAGAAGGATCCCCATGACTGTTCCACGCAATTCCCTTCGCTATTACGCTAGATCCAGCGCTACCGCCCTGTTGACTCTGCTGCTGGGCACTGCCTCTTACGCGGCGCTGGCCGCTGCCCAACCTGTGCCTGCCGAGCTCAAGCTCGCCATCGGAGCCGAACCCACCGAAGGGTTTGACCCTCTGCTTGGCTGGAGTCACGGCAGCTACCTGTTGCTGCACAGTCCGCTGCTCAAACAGAACGCCGATCTCAGCTGGCAGAATGTGCTCACCCAATCGGTGACCCCGAGCAAGGATGGCAAGGGGTGGATCATTACCCTCAAGCCTGACCTGAAATTCTCCAACGGTGCACCGCTCACCGCCGAAGATGTGGCCTTTACCTACAACAGCGCAGCCCAAGGCGGCGGCAAGATCGACATGGGCAACTTTGTCTCGGCCAAGGTGCTCTCGCCCACCGAGGTTGCCATCACCTTGAGTGCCCCCCAGAGCACCTTCGTCAACGTGCTGGGATCCTTGGGCATAGTGTCGAAGAAGGATTACGACGCAAAAGCATATGCCCAAAAGCCGGTCGGTGCCGGCCCTTACCGGCTGGTGAGCTTCCTGCCCGGTCAACAGCTGGTGGTGGAGGCGAACCCCTATTACGCCGGTGGCAACAATGACTTCAAACGGCTGGTGTTTGTCTTTATCGATGAAGAGAGCGCCTATGCCGCCGCCCAGAGCAGCCAGCTCGATGTGGTGCGCATCGCCCCGTCGCTGGCGCCTACCGTGCCAGCTTCCCTCAAGCTGTGGGTGCGACCGAGCGTGGAGAACCGTGGCATCGTCTTCCCTATTCCGCCTGCGGGTGGCAAGGATGCCAAGGGTTATCCCATCGGCAACGACGTGACCTCGGATGTGGCGGTGCGCCGTGCCATCAACTACGCTATCGACCGCAAGCTGCTGGCCGACCAGCTGCTGGAGGGGCACGCCATCCCCGCTTACAGCGCGGTAGAAGGCTTGCCCTGGCTGAACAAAGCCACCGCCTTCAAGGATGGCGATGCCGCCCACGCCAACGCCCTGCTCGACGAAGCGGGCTGGAAGATGGGCAGTGACGGCATTCGCCACAAGGGCGACCTGCGCGCAGCCTTTACCCTCTGGTACACCAGCGGTGATAGCACCCGCCGGGATCTGGCGGAAGCGGTGCGCGCCATGCTCAAACCCATCGGCCTTGAGGTGAGCCTCAAGTCCGGCAGCTGGGAGCAGGTGGAGCGGGAGATGCACGCCAATCCGGTGCTGATGGGGTGGGGGAGTCTGGATCCCATGGAGCTCTATCACCACTACCAGAGCGGCTCCGGTGGCGTGGAGTTCTACAATCCGGGCTACTACAGCAACCCTGTGGTGGATGGCCACCTCAAGCTGGCGCTGGATGCCCCGAACTGGCAGGCGGCCGTGCCGTTCTGGCAGCAGGTGGAGTGGGATGGCAAGACCGGCGCCGGAGTGCAGGGAGATGCCGCCTGGGCCTGGCTGCTCAATGTGCAGCACACCTATCTCGCCAACCGTTGCATCGATCTTGGCAAGGGGGCGCCGGAAATCCACGGTAGCTGGTCCCTCCTCAACAACCTGCAGGATTGGCGGTGGACGTGCCGTTAAGTTCGCCCTTGAGTCACTCCGGTTATCTGTTGCTAAAAGCCCTGCTGCGTCTGGCAGGGCTGCTCTGTCTGGTCTCGATCGCCACCTTTGTGCTGCTGAGTTACTCCCCCATCGACCCCATCAAGGCCTATATCGGCAACGATCTGCTCCATGTGCCGCCGGAGCAATACGCCCGCATCGCCGCCCGTTGGGGGCTGGATCAGCCGCTCTGGCTGCGCTACTGGCACTGGTTTACCCAGGTGCTGCGGGGGGATCTCGGTTACTCCATGCTCTACAACGCGCCTGTGGGTGAGGTCATAGGCCAGCGCTTTGCCGCCTCCTTCCTGTTGCTGGCGGGTGCCTGGCTGCTATCCGGTTTTTTCGGGATTTTGCTGGGTCTCTGCGCTGGTCGCTATCTCAACCGCTGGCCCGATCGCCTTATTTGCCGTTTTGCCTACCTGCTCGCCTCCCTGCCCACCTTCTGGGTCGGCCTCTTGCTGCTCGCCCTGTTTGCGGTGCACTGGCCGCTGTTGCCAGTCTGCTGCGCCTGGACGCCGGGGCTTGCGGCCGATGAGGCTGATTGGGCTATGCGAGCACGCCATCTGTTGCTGCCGGTGACCACGCTTGCCCTGCTCGGGGTGGGCAATATCGCCCTGCATACCCGGGGGCGGGTGGCCGAGGTGCTGGATAGCGACTTTATCCGCTACGCCCGCGCTCAGGGGGATGGCGGCTGGCCCATGCTGCGTTTTCATGTGCTGCGCCATGCCCTGACCCCGGCGCTCTGCCTGCAGTTTGCCTCCCTTGGCGAGCTGATTGGCGGATCGCTCTTGGCCGAAAAGGTCTTCTCCTACCCGGGGCTCGGCCAGGCCACTGTGGATGCGGGGCTGCGGGGCGATATTCCCTTGCTGATGGGAATCGTGCTCTTCTGCACCCTGCTGGTCTTTATTGGCAACACGGTGGCCAGTTTGCTGCTGGTCCGCATCAATCGGGGCTGGGAGGGAGAGCATGCTGTTTAATCCGCTTCCCTCCATAGTGCGCCTCGCTGTAGCCCTGATTGGATTGGCGCTACTGGCCACTTACGGCTGGAGCCTCTCTCATCAGGATGTGCCGATGGATCTGCTGGCGCGCCAGCAGCCCCCCTCGCTGACCCACTGGTTCGGCACCGATCAGATGGGGCGTGATCTCTGGTTGCGGGCCTTTCAGGGCACACTCACCAGTCTGGAACTCGGCATCAGCACGGCGCTCTGTAGCGGGTTGCTGGCAATGGTGGCGGCCAGCGTATCGCTCATTCACCCCAGATGTGATGCGGCGGTGCGAATGGTGATCGACGCCATGCTGGCGCTGCCCCATATGCTGCTGCTGATCCTCATCTGCTTTACCGTGGGGGGCGGCATGCGCGGGGTGATCCTGGCGGTGGCGCTCACCCACTGGCCCAAGCTGGCGCTCATTCTCTGCGCAGAAGCGCGGCGGATCGTCTGCAGCGACTATGTGGTGCTGGCCCGCTGTCAGGGGATGGGGGCGCTGCGTCGCTGGCGCATCCACCTGCTGCCGGGGCTGTTGCCCCAGTGGTTTATCGGCACCTTGCTGATGTTTCCCCATGCGGTGCTGCACAGCGCGGCCTTGAGCTTTCTCGGTTTTGGGCTGGCGGCCCACGAGGCCTCGCTGGGCCTGCTGCTGGCCGATGCCTTGCGTTATCTGGCCGGTGGCGGCTGGTGGCTGGCCCTCTTCCCGGGGCTGATGTTGCTGCTGCTGGTACTGCTGTTTGATCAGGCTACCCGCACCTTGCAACAGCTGCTGTGGCACAGGAGTGAACCATGCTGAGTTTTGATCAGGTGACCATAGAGGCGGCCCACTACTCCTGGCTGGGGCGGCGCAACTGGCAGCCTTTGCTGACCGATATCAGCCTGCAACTGGCGCCGGGGGAGATAGTGGCGCTGGTGGGGGGGAGTGGCGAGGGCAAGAGCCTGCTGCTGCAAAGCGCCCTGACCCTGCTGCCGGACAACCTGCGGATGCGTGGCAGCATCTCCCTCGACGGCACGCCTCTGTGCGATGCCAGCCGGGCCCGTCTGCGCGGCCACACCCTCTGCTATGTGCCGCAGGGGGTGAGCGCCCTCAATCCGCTGCTAACGGTGGAGCGCCAGCTGGGCCGGGCGGCACGTCTCTGTGGCCAGAACGGGTCTCGCGAGCGGCTTGGCGAGCAACTGTTGCGCTATCAGCTGCCCGCTGCCACCCTGGACAGCTATCCACGCCAGCTCTCCGGCGGCATGGCCAAGCGCATTCTGGCCTGCACTGCGGCGCTCGGCAGTGCCCGCTACATTCTGGCGGACGAGATCACCGCCTGGCTCGATGAAGGGTTGGCCTGCCAGCTGCTCGGCCAGTTGCGTGAATTGGCCAATCAGGGCAGCGGCATCCTCTGGGTGACCCACGATTTGGCGCTGGCGGCCCGCTTTGCCGATCGCATCGTGGCGCTCCATCAGGGGCAGGTGAGCGACACCTTGAGCAGCCACCATCTGCGCCAGGGGCAGGGGAGCGAGATGCTCCGTGCCCACTGGCAGGCGCTGCCCGAGTTCAATGCGCTCTTCTCTGTGCCGGAGGTTTCCTGATGTTGGAAGTACGAAATCTCACCATCTCCCAGGGTGAACGCCCCCTCTGGCAGGGGTTATCGCTGACGGTGAAAGCGGGCGAAAGGCTCGGCATCTCCGCTCCGAGCGGCCATGGCAAGACCACGTTGGGGCGAGTGTTGGCGGGTTGGCAACCGGTTGGGGCCGGCGGGCAGATCCTGCTGGATGGGCAGCCGGTGCCTGAACAGGTAAAAGGTTATAACCCCATCCAGCTGGTGCCCCAGCACCCGGAACTCACTTTCAATCCCTATCGCACCACCGGCCAAGCGCTCTGGGACGTATGGCGTCCCGATGACGCCATGCTGGCCCGCTTTATGGTCAAGCCTGCGTGGCTCGGTCGTAAACCCGGCCAGCTATCCGGTGGCGAGCTGGCCCGCATCGCGTTGCTGCGCGCCCTCGATCCCCGCACCCGGTTGCTGATTGCCGACGAGGTGACCGCCCAGCTGGATCCGCAAATCCAGCGCCAGCTCTGGCGGGAGTTGATGGTTGAATGCGAGCAGCGCGGCCTCGCCATGCTTGTCTTTAGTCACCAGCAGGCACTGCTGCGTCAGATCTGTCATCGGGTGCTGCGCTTTGGTGAGGCGCCTACTGAGCAGTGGACGATGGCCCGCAGCGTGGCCTGAAGATTGGCTTCCCCCTCATCCCCAGCCCTTCTCCCGCAAGGGGAGAAGGGAGCAGACGGTGCCATCTCACCCGCTCAGGGTTTAGGGTTTGGAAAATCTCGGGGTTTGAAAATATGGCTGGTTGTTATGCTCGAAGCCGCCCCCTGAGGCGTTTGAGGGCGTCGCATAGTTACAGCATGCTGTCGGCATTCACAAACCGATTCCCTCTCCCTGGGGAGAGGGCCAGGGTGAGGGGGGCGAGTATGAAACGCTGGCCACTCTGGACAGATAGCACGGCGGGCAAGATTCGCAGATAAAAGAGAGGGAGGCATCAGCCTCCCTCTCTTTTTTTCTACCGTTATCAGCGGCGTTTAACCGGCTGATTTCAAGCACTGGCCAGCCAGTTCAACCAGGCATCCATCCCTTCACCGGTAGTGGCGCTGACCTGGATCACCTGAATATAGGGGTTGACCCGTTTGGCGTTCTCGATGCAGCGGGCCACGTCAAAGCTGACGTAGGGCAGCAGATCGATCTTGTTGATCACCATCAGCTGGGCGGCGGCAAACATGTCCGGGTATTTCAGCGGCTTCTCTTCCCCCTCGGTGACGGAGAGGATCGCTACCTTGTACTTCTCGCCGAGATCGAAGCTGGCGGGGCAGACCAGATTGCCCACGTTCTCGATAAAGAGGATGCCCCCTTGATTGGCGGGCAGCTGGTGGCAGGCGTCGTGAACCATTTTGGCGTCCAGATGGCAGCCCTTGCCGGTGTTGATCTGCACGGCAGGGACACCGGTGGCACGAATGCGATCCGCATCGGCGCTGGTCTGCTGATCTCCTTCGATCACGGCGCAGGGGCGCTTGTCGGCCAGCAGGCGCAGGGTTTCGCACAGCAAAGTGGTTTTGCCTGAACCCGGGCTAGAGACCAGGTTGAGCACCAGCTGGGCAGCCTCGTCGAAGTGTTCGCGGTTGTGGGCCGCCAGCGCGTTGTTCTTGGCCAGCACATCCATCTCGATGGCGATCAGCTGGCGCTGTCCCATGCCGGGCACCGACAATCCCGCTTCCCCTTTGCCATAGTGGAGATCACCCTGCTGATGGTCATGGTCATGGTCATGGTCATGGTCATGGTCATGGTCATGGCTGTGATCATGGGGATGCGCGTGGGAATGGCCGTGGTCATGAGAGTGGGCATGATGATGGTCGTGGGGGTGATCATGGTGATGCTTATGTGGGTGATCATGCCCCTCATGGCTTATGGGAGCCCGCACCCCGTGGTAGTGGTGATGGACATCTCCCTGATGGTGATAGTGGTGGTGAATGATCAGGGTGCGCGGCGCGCTCTGCTCGTGATCATGATGGTGATGGGCATCATGAGCATGATGATGGTCGTGCTCATGACCATGTTCATGGTGATGTTCATGTTCGTGATGATGCTCATGATCGTGCTCATGGCCGGCGATCCGCGCCTGGCCGCATCCGCATACGCTACACATATCAACTTACCTCGATGTCGGTGATGCGCAGGCTATCACCCTGCGCGACTCGTAATTTGTATCCGCCACACCCGGGGCAGGCCTGCCCGCGCTCGGTGAGGGTGACCGTCTGGTTGCAGTCATAACACCAGGCCTCTGCCGCCTGGCGCTGAAAGTGCAGCTGGGCCCCTTCGACGGCGGTGCCCTTGGCGGCAGCCTCGAAACAGAAGGCAATGGTGTCCGGGTCGACGCAAGAGAAGCTGCCGACCTCGAGCCAGAGGGCGGTCACCTTGTTAAAACCCCGCTGGGTGGCCTGCTCGGCCGCCAGATCGATGGCGGCCATGGCCAGAGACATTTCGTGCATGGTGACTCCTTAACCGATATGGGGAGGAGCAGTGACTCCTCCCTGTAATTGACGGAACGGCATGGCCGATCAACAGATCCGCGGCAGTAGTTCTCCTTGCGGCAGCTCCAGATAACGGCGGCTGCCCCAGGGGTTGTTGAGGATCACCTTGTGGCGATCACTCGCCTGCACCACGCCGATCTGGCTGGCGGCGGAGTTGAATTGCCGCAAGATGCCCAGCGCGTCCTGCGCCTGTTCGGCAGGCAGGGCCAGCACCATGGTCCCCTCGTTGGCGAGATCATGGGGCTCGAAACCGTAGAGCTCGCACAGGCCGCGCACCGGATCGCACACCGGAATGGCTGACTCCTCCAGCTCGATGGCAACACCGGAGGCGCTGCTCCACTCGTTGAGCACGGCGGCAAGGCCACCGCGGGTGGCATCGCGCAGGGCGTGAGGGGTAATCCCCGCTTTTAGCAGCGCTTCTACCTGCGGCCAGAGGGTGGTGCAGTCGCTCTTGAGATCGGAGCCCAGTTGCAGGGCGTCACGGGCCATCAGGATGCAGGCGCCGTGGCTGCCGATATCCCGCGACACCAGAATGGCGTCACCGGCTTTGAGGTTGCGTACCGAGATGCCCCGGCTCTGCTCAGGCCGCGGAAAGGTGCCGACCCCGCTGGTGTTGATAAAGATCTTGTCGGCCGCCCCCTTGGGCACCACCTTGGTGTCGCCGCAGACGATGCGGGCACCGCTCTTGGCAAGTTCGGCCGCCATCGACTCGACGATGCGGGCCAGATCGGCGTAGGGGAAGCCTTCCTCGATGATAAAGCTGGCGCTCAGATACTCGGGCTTGGCCCCCATCATGGCGAGATCGTTGACCGTACCGGCGATGGCCAGCTTGCCGATATCGCCCCCCTCGAAGAAGAGCGGCGAGACGGTAAAGCTGTCGGTGGTGAAGGCAACGGGGCCGTTTACCGGCAGCAGGGCGGCATCTTCACCGCGCAGCAGGATCTCGTTGCCAAAGTGGCGAAAGAAGAGCTGATTGATCAGCTGGTTCATCTCCACACCGCCGCCGCCGTGGCTTAACTGAATTTCTCTCATTGGATCCCCATATATCGGTAGTAGGCATTGCAGGCCCCTTCGGAGCTGACCATGCAGCTGCCCATGGGCTGGGTCGGGGTGCAGCCCCGGCCAAAGACTTTGCACTGGTTCGGTTTGGCCAGGCCGCGTAGGATATCGGCGCACTGGCACGCCTTGTGGTCATCGATGGGAGTCTGATTGAGCGCGAAGTGGCGCTCCGCATCGCGTTTGGCAAAGGTATCGCGCAGGCGCAGGGCGGAGGCGTTGATATCCCCCAGACCTCGCCAGCGAAAGTGCTCGCGGGTCTCGAAAAAGCGCTCGACCAGCCGCTGGGCGGCTTTATTGCCGCTGGCGGTGACGGCGCGGCTGTACTGCACCTCCAGCGCGTAGCGACCCTCCACCTTCTGGCGCACCATCATCAAGAGCGCCTCCATCACATCCACCGGTTCGAAGCCGCTCACCACCACCGGCACCTGATAGCGATCGACGATGGGCAGGTAGATATCGGCGCCGGTGATGACGCTGACGTGGGAGGGGCCGATAAAGGAGTTCACCTTGGCCACCCCGTCAGCCATCACCGCATGAATGGCTGGCGGCACCAGCACATGGTTGATATGAAACAGCAGATTCTCGACCTCTTGCTCTTCCGCGGCAGCCAACAAGGCGGCCGTCATCGGGGTAGAGGTCTCGAAACCGATGGCGAAGAAGACCACGGTTTTCTCCGGATTCTCTTTGGCTATACGCAGGGCGTCGAGGGGGTCATAGACCGGGCGGATATCGCTCCCCTTGGCCCGCTGCTGGGCCAGCGTGCCTTTGGAGCCCGGCACCCGGATCATGTCCCCCAAGGTGACCAGAATGACGTTGGGCTGGCTCGCCAGCTCGATGGCCTGATCGATGCGCTCTTTGGGCATGATGCAGACCGGGCAGCCGGGGCCGTGGACAAACTCGATGCTGGCCGGCAGCAGCTGGTGCAGGCCGTACTTCATGAGGGTGTGGGTATGGCCGCCACACACCTCCATCACCCGCAGCGGTTCGGGCAGATCTTTGGCGAGTTCGGTGATCTGGGCGGCGAGGGCGCGGATCACCTCGGGCTGGCGAAAGCCCTGGAACAGATCATTCAAGGTCAGCATGGCAAGATATCCTGTTTGGGCATCAGGGCCACCATCTGGCGGAAGCTCTCGAGGCTGGCCTGCGCCTCCTCTTCGTCAATCTTGCTCATCACAAAACCGATATGGAGCAGTACATAGTCGCCAATGTTGAGAGGCTCTTCGAGCAGCATGCAGCTGACGCGCCGTTGCACTCCCAGGGTATCGACGGTGACACAGTTATCTTCGGGGTGCAGCTGCACCACCTGAGAGGGGATGGATAGACACATGGATTTCAGGACTCCGACAAGGTGGCACAGCCGGTGGTGACAGGCTGGTGCATGGCAAGATGGTGGATGGCAAACCAGAGCTGACCGGCGGCGATGCCACCGTCATTGAGTGGCAGGGTTTCGCTGGTCAATACCTGCCGGCCAGCGGCTTCGAGAGCGGGAACAAGCTGGTCCATCAGCACCCGGTTTTGAAAGACGCCGCCCCCCAGCGCTACCGGATAGCCGGGGAAGCGCTCGGCAAGGGCGATGACCAGATTGCTGATGGCGCGGATAAAACCGGCGGCCAGGCTGGCGGTGGAGGTGCCTTTGCGCCGCTCGCGGACAAGGGTATTGATCAGCTCGGCCCACTCGATCTGCTGCGGCCCTTCCGCTGATTGGCTGAGATCAAAGGCGAGGGGGAAGGGCTGTTCATCGGGGGCTAGCCGCGAGGCAGCCGCCTCCAGCAATAGCCCCGCTTCGCCCTCGTAATCGGGGGTGTCGATCACTTCCAAGAGCGCCGCCACCGAATCGAACAGCCGACCGATGGAGCTGGTGTAAGGGGCGTTGCGGCCAAGGCGCCAGAGCTGGTGCAGGTTGCTGATCCGCTCAAGGGACTGATTGTTGATCAACGGAATATCGAGGGCGCTGATCTCCTCAGGACTGTGCGATTCAAACAGCAGCCCCAGCAGCTGGCGTACCGGCTCGCGGATGGCTGCCTTGCCGCCGATCAGCTTGAAGGGGGTGAGGTGGGCAACGCGCGTAAAGCCCTGAATGTCTGCGATCAGCAGCTCGCCGCCCCAGAGGGTGCCGTCATCGCCAAGGCCGGTGCCATCGAAGGCAACCCCCAGCACCGGGCCCGTGATGTTGTGCTCGGCCATCACCCCCAGCAGGTGGGCGTGATGGTGCTGCACCTCGAGGTGGGTCGCACCCTGATCCTGGCAATAGCGTTTGGCCCACTGGTGGCTGAGGTAGCCGGGGTGGCGATCCGACACCAGCAGTTCGGGTTTGAGATCGTAGAGATCGCGAAAGGTCGTCAGGGTCTGCTCGAAGTGCTCCTGCATCGGCAGGCTGTGCAGATCGCCGATATAGGGGCTGTAGATGCGCTGGCGACCGAAGGCGAGCGCCAGCTGGTTCTTCTGCTGCGCCCCGACAGCCAAGAGCGGCGCCTTGACCGCCTCTTTCAGGCTGGGGGTGCAGGGGGCATAGCCCCGGGCGAGGCGCAACGTCTGGCGCCGCCCGCCTGCCCACTGCACCAGACTGTCGTCGCAGGGGTGCAGGATGGGGCGGTTGTGATCCAGAATGCCGTCAATCTCGCTGCCGAGCTCCCTGACCACCGCCTCGTACTCGATAAGGATTGGGCTGCCGCGACCATTGGCGCTGGTGGCCACCAGCGGCATGGCGCAGGCATCCAGCAGCAGCTGATGGAGCGGGGTATAGGGGAGCATGACGCCAAGGTAGGGGATGCCGGGGGCGATCCCCTCGGCCAGCGGCGCGGCTGACAGTCGGGATTCTGAGAGCCGATCATCGTTAATGCGCTTGCGCAGCAAGGTGATGGGTCTGGCCTGAGAGGCGAGCAGCTTCCACTCTGCTTCGCAGCCGGTGACATGCAATTTGGCCTCGGCAAGGGAGCCTATCATCACCGCCAGCGGCTTGCGCGCGCGCCGTTTGAGCGTTCGCAATCTGGCAACACTCTGTTCATTGCGGGCATCACACATCAGGTGATAACCCCCCATCCCCTTGACTGCGATCAGCGCCCCGGTTTTCAGGGCGCGGGCGGCGGCGTGCAGGGCCTCTTCGCGTTCGGCCAGCGCATTTCCATTGCCGCTGAGCCAGCTGAGATGGGGCCCGCACTCGGGGCAGCTCACCGGCTGGGCGTGGTAGCGTCTGTCCAGCGGGTTTTCATAGGCCGCCGCACAGCGCGGACACATGGCAAAGCCCGCCATGGCAGTGTGGGGTCTGTCGTAGGGGAGGCGGCGGATGATGGTGTAGCGCGGGCCGCAGTGGGTGCAGTTGGTAAAGGGGTAGCGATGGTGGCGATCCGAAGGGTTGGCCACATCGTTGGCGCACGCCTCGCACATCCCCTGATCCGGCGAGATGGCGACCGTTGCAGAGCTCTGCTGCTGGCTCGCTTTAATTCGAAACTGGCCATGAAATTGGCCATCGAAGTCGGGCTCATGAGCAAGGGGCAGCTCCCGCTCGCTGAAATGATCGATGCGGCTAAGCGGCGGCGCCAGTTCCCGCAGTTCGCGGGCAAAGGCTGTGAGCTGCTCAGGGGATCCTTCGGCGCCGATAGTGACGCCGTTGGCATCGTTCAACACATAACCGGCAAGGCCGTGGCGCAGTGCCAGCCCATAGACGAAGGGGCGAAAGCCCACCCCCTGTACGATGCCGTCGATATGAAATTCGCGGCGCAGCCGGTTGGCCACAGGATTGGAAGAGCCAGAGGGGGCGATGGTGGCGCTCATGCCGGCTCCATCTCATCTTGAGTCTGCGGCAGACGCAGCACCCGGCGCTCGTTCTCCTCGCGCCGCACCCAGCCATCCATCTCCATGCGCAGGCAGAACGGAATGGCGTATTTGCGCGACAAGCCGGTGATCTCCTTGAGGGATGCCATGTCGATCAGATCTCCCACCTGCTGGCCCGCCAGCACGGCGGCGACCATCTGGTTGTAAAGCTCGGCGTCGTAGTAGATGGGGCCATCGAGCTGCACCAGATACTTGAGTCGCGCCAGGTTGCGCAGCTGCTTTTGCAACGCGCCTTTTTGTTGCAAGCCCTGCTGCAGGGCTGCGGGCAGCTGGCGGATGATAAAGGGATCCAGCTCCACGCCGCCGGGGCCCAGTTTACCGGGCTCGTAACCCTCCTTGCCTTGATCTCGCACCACCTTGAGCACCAGCTGCGCCTCTTCCCCCAGATCATCTTCCGACTCGCCGCTGCCCGGCTGCCACTTGTCATGGTGCAGGCGAACAAGCTGCTCGCTCTTGAGCTGCTGGAGCAGGGCTTGCATGACCGGCAGGGCGATACCAAAGCGGGTCGTGAGCTCCGCAGCACTCAGCGGTTCGCTGGCCAGCGTAGCCAGCAGCTGGTCGCGGCGTTGGGCCAGCCAGCAGTTATCCAGTAGCCAGTCAGCGAGGGGGGTGACCTGCTCGGGCTGCTGGTCAAAGCGGCTGGCCAGCACATAGCCGTTGAGCCCCAGCTGCAAGGCGGCGGGGTTGTAGTGCTCGAGCTCGTCTGGCAGCTCGCCCAGCAGGGTATGCAGCGCCTTGCGTCTGGCGGGGTGGATGTCGCCGCACCAGACGATGCGGGCGCCGTGCAGCAGTTCGCTGCTGCCGTGGCGAATGATGGCGAGCGGCTGGCCAAAGAAGCAGGGAATGGGGCTGGTAAAGATCAGCCGCGCCAGCCGGGTATCCTTGATGGGCACGAAACGGGCCCGGCTATGCCAGCTGCCAAGGGCCACCTCGATCTCCTGCGTGCGCAGTGTCTTGCTCCTCAGGCTCTCGGCGTTGAGTCGCACGATAAGGTGGGTTGCCGCCTCGCACTGGCCGGCAGCGCTGGTGAGGCAGTGACCGCGTGCTACCTCCTTATGGGGCACTTTTTTAAGGCCCACCGCTACCCGGCAGACGGCGCCGATCTCGTCGACGCTCTGGTGATAGGCCTGCAGGGAGCGCACCTGCACCTCCCGATCGGCGGGGTAGAGACGCAGCTTGTCCCCCACCTTGAGGCTGCCCTGCTGCAAGGTGCCGGTAAGCACGGTACCGGTGCCATTGGCTGTAAAGACCCGGTCTACATACAGTCGCGGGGTGGCCTGCTCGCGGGGGACATGATGCTCGGCCATATCCCCCAGCTGGCGCACGATGGCGGTGTGCAGGGCGGCCATATTGGCGCCGGTCTTGGCACTGACGCTGACGATGTCGGGCACCATGCTGCTCTCGTCCATCACCCGCTCCAGCAGGCTCTCTTCAAGGAGCTCCAGCTCGTCGGGGGAGACCAGATCGCACTTGTTGATGCAGACCAAGAGGCGCGGCACCCCCATCGCCTTGAGCAGGCGCAGGTGATCGCCGGTCATCGGCATCCACCCCTCGTCGGCGGCAATCACCAGCAGCACCAGATCCAGACTCCAGAGCCCCGCCACCATGTTGCGGATATAGCGCTCGTGGCCGGGCACATCGATGACGCCTATGGTGTTGCCCTGACCGTCGTCGAAGTGGGCAAAGCCGAGATCCTGGGTCATGCCGATGGCCTGCTCATGGGCGCGGGCCGTGGTGATGCCGGTGAGGGCCTTGATCAGCAGGGTCTTGCCGTGATCCACGTGGCCGGCAAGACCGATAACGGCGCGATAGGGGGTCATGGGATCAGGGCTCCTCGGTCGCATTTGTTGCATTGAACGGGGCGGGCAGCAGCAATTCCTTGAGTTGGGCGATCAGCAGTTCCATTTCGGTCGGCAGCAGGGTGGCCATATTGATCAGCACCTTCTGCTGGCGCACGGTGGCGATGACCGGCACCGGCAGTTCGCGCAAATCATCGAGCAGCTGCTGGGCCGGGCGCGGGTCGGTGCACTCCAGCGCGGGCGCCGGATAGAACTCGTCCGGTAATGTGCCACCGCCCACCACCAGCTGGGCGGGGACCGGCACAAAACAGCCGGGCAGGGCGGCCATCAGCCGGGAGGCTCTCTCCTGCATGGTTGCCGGGTTGCTCAGGGTGCGCTGGGCGATACCCTCGCCGACAGGAGATTTGTTGAGCTTGTGGATGAGCAGGCGTTCGAGCAGGGAGTAGACGATGCGGCTCGGGCGGAAGGTGCGCATCATGGGGTGTTTTTCCAGCCGCTTGATAAGGTCGTTGCGGCCGCTGATGATGCCCGATTGCGGGCCACCCAAGAGCTTGTCACCGGAGTAGCAGACCAGATCCGCCCCCGCCTTGATGTACTGGCGCACCGAGGTTTCGTCCGGCGCAAACTCTTCGGTGGTCAATCCCGAACCCTGATCCACTGCCAGCACCACGTGCTCGGGCAGGGCGCGGGCCACCTCGCCGATATCGGGGGATTCGGTAAAGCCGCGAATGGCGAAATTGGATCTGTGCACCATTAGCACGAGCGCGGTCTGATCGGTGATGGCATCGAGGTAATCTTTGGCGGTAGTGATATTGGTGGTGCCCACCTCCACCAGTTTGGCACCGGAGAGCGCCAGAATATCGGGAATGCGAAAGCCGCCGCCAATCTGGATCTGCTCGCCGCGCGAGACGATCACCTCGCGACCTTTTGCCACCTCCTGCAGCAGCAGGAAGAGGGAAGCGGCGTTGTTGTTGACCACCAGCGAATCCTCGGCCTGGGTGAGGCAACGGAGCAGGAGGGCGATCAGCCCCTTGCGCCCGCCGCGCTTGCCGGTGGCGAGATCCAGCTCCAGATTGTTGTAGCCGGTGTTGAGGTCACGTACCTCGTCCCACAGATCGGCACTTAACGGCGAACGCCCCAGATTGGTATGCACCAGGGTGCCGGTGGCGTTGATCACCCGGGTTTGACGCTGGCGCAACTGCTGTTGGCAGCGTTTGGCAATCAGCGCCTCGATCTGCTCGGGGGCGACGCCATGCTGGCGAAAATCTTCGCTCTGGCGCAGCTCGCTCAGGGTGTCGCGCACCGCCTGAGTCACCAGCGGGCGGCTCAGCGCTTCGATAAAACCGGCGAGAAAGGGTTGCTGCAGCAGCTGTTCCACTTGCGGCAAACGGCGCGTTAGTTGCTGGCCGGGCAGTTGCTGAGAATCTGGCTGTGAATCGTCGGCAGCCGTACCTGATGCGGGCTGGCGGTGGGGGATAGCTGACGCGTGAGACGAGTTCGGCATGGGATTACCAGTGCAATGCGTGGGTTCGGGATGCGCACCGGTTTGCCGATAGAGAGGCCGAGCTGACGGGTTATGGTACTGCTGGCGATTTGCGGATGACTGCAAACTGGGTGCATCAATGAGCGGGTATAAATTAATGCTGCATCGATGCTGATAAATTAATTTTTGGCCAGCGAGATAACCTGACTTCGGATTATATTGGCAAGCGGAAAGCACCTTTTTTAAGGTATTACTTCAAACATATTGAACAAACAATGGAAATAACATTCAGGCCGAAAAATTCAGCGGGAGAGTATTTGTTCAATAGATAAATTTGGCGGAAGAGGCAGGAATCGAACCTGCCAAAGCCTTCTCGGCTCACATCGGTTTTGAAGACCGAGGAGGCCACCAGACCCCATCAACTTCCGTAATGGTCGCCATTTTGTGGCAAATTTCTGTGACTGGCAACGCTTTTTTTGTCATAAAAAAGCGAGAGTTAGCGATTTTTTGAAAAAATCAAAGAACCTTGTTTTATATCAAGTTCAGCACAATTAGCCCGATGTTTTTAATTTAACATCGGGCCTTGATTACATTGCCGTAACCGTCGGTCAATAACGGTCGTTAACAACTCGATAAATAATCACCGGCTGGCGTTGGCAATATTCCACTGATCCAGTTTATCTATTAACAGACTGGTGTCACTGGCGGCATCAAGATGCTGATAAAGATAATCCATCGCCTCGCTCACCATCTCGGTCATCGGGAAGGAGAACGCCACGATGGCCGGTTGTACCCCGACAAAGATCACCTCGGGGACAAAGGTCTTGAGCTCGTCGATCAGGAAATTGAGCGGCATATTGTGGGTCGAGAAGATAAACATCTCGGCGATGGTCTCGGGGGGGATCACCTGCAGGGTACCCGCCTTCTCGCCGATCTCGGCGGCATCCACCAGCACCACCCGCTCAGGTTGCAGCTCCCGCACCTTGTAGACCACATTTTCCGGCGCGATGCCGCCGTTGATATGGATCCAGCAGGGCAGGGGGGCGGCCTGCAGTTTGCCGGCGAGATAGGGGCCGGCACCGTCGTCCCCCATCATGGCATTGCCCACAGTCAACACGAGATTGCAGCCCATCAGCGGCTCCTTACCATCAGGTACATATGGGGGTCGTTAAAGAGGGCGGTGAGCTGATCCATAAAGGTATTGGTCCAGCCCAGCTCCTGCTCATCGAGCAGATTGTCGGCTTTGCGCAGTCGGTCGAAGGCGCAGGCCAGCATATGGCAGTGCTCGCGATAGATGGTGATCTCGCCAAAGGTGAGAAACCCCTCCATCTTGCGGCGCGCTTCGCTCCCCTCTGGCAGCTTGGCCACCCAGTCGCGATAACCGGTCAGCGAGCAGACCAGGTCTGCTCGCAGGCAATCGACGATGCCGAGGTGATGGCCGATGGCGAGGCTGTAGTACATCACCTCTTTGGCTTCCTCGGGGACGTCGAACTGCTCGTCGACGAACTTGCGCGAGAGGCGGTAGAAAAAAACCTCGTCAGCCATGCACCGCCTCTCCCTTGCCGGCCGCCCGGTTGAGGCAGGCGTTTGCGAGGTTGTTGACGATCTCCGCCAGACGGGGATCGTCGTGCTGATCGAGGTAGCTCTGGATGCGCAGATCCACATCCTGCTGGGTCGCCCCTTCGAGCAGGGCCATGAATTCGTCGGCGATGATCCGCCCCTGCCGATAACCGGCCATGCGGCGCGCTTCGCGCTCGATCATCACCCGAATTTCGTTGGGGATGCCGGTGTGGCGCAGCTCGACCCGCTCACCCGGTTGCACCTCGTGGCTGGTGGCTTTGAGTTTTTGCTCAAGCAGACCGAGCGCCACGGCAAAGCCGTAGATGGTGGCTGCCGGTGTTGGGGGGCAGCCCGGGATATAGACATCCACCGGTACGATCTTGTCGGTGCCGCCCCAGACGCAGTAGAGGTCGTGGAAGATGCCGCCGTCACAGCCGCAGGCGCCGTAGGCGATGCAGATCTTGGGATCGGGCGCCGCCTCGTAGGCGCGCAGGGCCGGCACCCGCATCGCCCGAGTCACCGCGCCGGTAAAGAGCAGGATGTCGGCGTGGCGGGGGGAGGCGACCACCTTGATGCCGAAACGCTCGGCATCGAACAGCGGGGTGATGGTGGCGAAGATCTCGATTTCGCAGGCGTTGCAGCCGCCGCAATCGACCCGGTAGACATAGGCCGAGCGGCGAATGTCCTTGAGCAGAGTCTTCTTGAGTTTGGTTATCTCGGGATCCTGTGCCAGCGGTACGGCGCGGGTATGGGCATGGCCGACAACCGGTTCTATGCCTTTGATCTTGCTCATCACATCCACTCCTTTTGTGCGGCCATCGGTGTGGCTATCGGTGTGATCAGGGCCGAGTCAGGCTGGCTCAGCATGCTCTGTTTTCGTTTGCAGTCGGGGCAGTGGTGCAGCCGCTCCGGGGTGGCCAGCGGTGTGCCTGCCTGCTTGAGGGTGTCCTCCACCAGCGCCACCAGCTTGCTCGGGGCAAAGTAGGTGCCGCACAGGGTGCAGGGGGCCAGCGCGAAGCGGGCCTCCTCATAGAGATCCGCCTTGTTGGTCACCGCCAGCTCGAACTCGGGTGAGAGGGCGATGGCGCGGGTCGGGCAGACTTCCTCGCAGCGGCCGCAGAAGATGCAGCGCGCCATGGAGATCTCCCAGCGCCGTTCGCCGGTCTCCATGTCCACTTCCATCACCAGCGCATTGGCCGGGCAGGCCTTGGTGCAGGCGGCGCAGGCGTTGCACTGATCCGCCTGATATTTCGGTTTGCCGCGAAAATCCCGGTTCACCTCGTAAGGAGCGAAGGGGTATTTGGCGGTCGGGGTGCCAGCCTTGAGGATGGTCTTGAACAGCTTGATCATGATGACCCCTTATTTCAGCGGAGAGTTTTTGCGATCGATGCCGTAGCGCTCGATCTCCTTGTAGGAGACCACGGTGGATTCGCCCTTCTTGGGGTCGACCAGGGTGACCCGGTCGGTACAGGAGTAGCAGGGATCCAGACTGCCGATGATGAGCGGTGCATCCGCCACGGTATTGCCGCGCAGCATGTAGCGCAGAGCGGGCCAGTTGGCGTAGGTGGCGGCGCGGCAGCGCCAGCGGAACAGCTTCTGGTTGTCGCCAGTCATGCTCCAGTGGACGTTCTCGCCGCGGGGCGCCTCGGTAAAGCCCAGCGCAAACTTGCCCGGCTGGTAGGTGAACCCTTCGGTCAAAAGCGGCCCCTCCGGCAGGTGCTCAAGGCCGAACTCAATCATGTCGAGGGAGTCGTAGAGCTCATGGATCCGCACCAGCACCCGGGATTGCACATCGCAACCCGCCTTGGTCTGGATCTCCATCGGCAACTCGCGGTAGCCGGCAAAGTCGTGAACCCGACGCACGTCGCGCTTGAAGCCGCTCGCCCGCACCATGGGGCCGACGCAGCTGAAATCGCGGGCAATCTGCGGCTCGAGCTTGCCGATACCGATGAGGCGGGAGGAGATATTGGCGGTATCCAGCAGCATGGCCACCAGGGGTTTGAGCTCATCACGCAGCTCGCGCACCAGCTGGGCACCCTTGATGCGATCTTCCTTGAAGATGTCGCGGCGTACCCCGCCAATCAGGTTGAGGCCGTAGGTCTTGCGCGCGCCGGTGAGCAGCTCGGCCAGGGTCATGGATTTCTCCCGCACCCGGAAGAACTGCATGAAGCCGGTGTCAAAACCGGTGAAGTGGCTCGACAGGCCGATGTTGAGGATATGGCTGTGCAGGCGCTCCACCTCCAGCAGCACGGCGCGGATCATCTTGGCCCGCTCCGGCACCGGAATACCCATGGCGTTCTCCACCGAGGTGGTGTAGGCGACGCTGTGGGTAAAGCCGCAGATGCCGCAGACCCGATCGGTCAGGAAGGCCACTTCGTTGTAGCCCATGCGGGTTTCTGCCAGTTTTTCCATGCCGCGATGGACATAGAAGAGGCGGTAGTCGGCATCGATGATGTCTTCCCCATCGACGAACAGACGAAAGTGCCCCGGTTCATCCGAGGTGATGTGCAGCGGGCCGACCGGCACGATGCGGTTGGCATCACTGCCGAGCTCGTTGACGAAGGGATAGGTCTCGGTGTCGGTGGTGGGCATCGGGCGCTGGCGATAATCCATGGCGTCCTTGCGCAGGGGATGGATATCCTCCGGCCAGTCGTCAGGCAGCACCAGACGACGTTCGTCCGGCAGGCCGATGGCGCGCAGGCCGTACATGTCGCGGATCTCCCGCTCGCCCCACACCGCCGCCGGAATGGTCGGGGTGATGGAGGGGTACTCCTGGGTATCGGCATCCACCAGCACCTTGACGGTGATCCAGCACTTGGTGTCGCCCTCCATGGAGAAGACGTGGTAGACGGCGAAGTGGCCGTTTAGGCTGCGCTCGTCATTGGCAAAGGAGAGCGGAAGCCAGCCCCCCAGCTGGTGGAAGATCAGGCTGGCGGTCTCGACCAGACTGGTGGGTTTGACGGTAATGGTGGCCTGATCGGCGGTTTGCCACTCCTCATCGATGATGGCGTGGGGCAGTTGTGCTCGCACCTGCTGGATGTAGTCGCAGCCGATGCGATCCGAAATGGCGATGGTCATGCAGTTCTCACTTTAATGTTCGGGAATGAGCATTCACAAATGATGAAATCGGAAAAAGTTGCTGTGTTGGCGGGCATGGCTCAGACCCCGACCAGATAGGCGAGCAGCGCCAGCAGGGCCAGCCCCAACCCGTAGCGGGTGAGCTTGTGGGTGCGCACGAACTGGGTGCGGGCCATGGCGTTTTCGATGATGCCGGCCAGCAAAAAGGCCACCAGCAGCTTGCAGGCGAGGATCAGCGCCGCGCCGATGAGCGCAGGCAGACTCCAGTTGGCCGCCTTGCCGAAGGGCAGGAAAATCACCAGAAAGAGCTGCACCACCACCAGCTGCTTGAGGCCGATGGAGAGCTTGAGCAGGGCCAGGCCCGCACCGGAATACTCGGTGAGCGGCCCCTCCTGCAACTCCTGCTCGGCTTCGGCGCAGTCAAAGGGCAGCTTGCCCATCTCGACAAACACCGCGAAGGCGCAGGCGGCGCCAGCCAAGAGGGTGGCAACCGGCGCGGCCAGCGGCTGGGTCGCCACATAGTTGCTGATGTTGCCCAGATCCGAGCTGCCCACCATCATCGCCATGATGAAGCAGGCGAGCACCAGAATGGGCTCCACCAGAATGCCCAGCGTCAGCTCGCGGCGGGCGCCGATCCCTGCAAACATGCTGCCGCTGTCGAGCCCCGAGAGGGAGAAGAAGAAGCGGAAGATAGCGAACAGATAGATGTCGGTGATGAGATCCCCGGCGATGGGGAAGGGAGACTCGTGAGTCAGGGTCGGCAGCGCCATCCCCACCAGCAAGAGGGCGGCGATGAGCAGCGCAGGCATCAGGTTGAAGATGATGCCGGCAGGCTCGGGGCTCACCTCCTGACGGCGCAGGAGCTTGGCGATATCCCGGTAATCCTGCAGCAGGCCCGGCCCCTGACGGGAGTGCATCTTGGCCCGCAGCACCCGGTTGAAACCGGTGGCGAGCGGCGCCAGCGCCAGCATGGCGATGGCCTGGGTCAGGGCGAGGGCAACCATGCCCCAGCTCGGCATTTCAAGAACAGGCATATCAGACTCCTACAGCCATCAGGATAAAGAGCGCCAGCACAACGCCATGCAGCAACCAGCCGGTCATTCCGCTGGTATCGCTCACCACGTGCAGGGCGCTGGCCAGATCGAGCTGCGGCTGTTTGCGATAGAGCGGCGCACAGAGTTGGCGCAAGGTGTGGGTGACACCGCCGGAGGTGAGGCTCATGCGCTCCTCATAGGCGTAACCACAGGCCCACGGGGTGCCAGCGTGACGACGACCCAGCTTGGGCCCCTTGAAGATGGCCAGTACCAGCAGCGGAATGAGGAACAGCCCCAGCAAGGTGATGGCGATAACGGGTGGGGAGAGGATCGCTTGTGAGCTGTCGAGTGGCAGCAGGGTGGCGCCGGTGGCGACGCTCATCTGGCTGGCAACGAGTGCCTGACCATAGCTGGCGATATGGGGGGCAATCCAGGGGGCGCCCAGACCCAGCACCAGACAGACAGCGGCCAGCAGCAGGGTGCCTGCCACCATGGAGCCCGGCACTTCGCGGGCGTGGCTCGCTTTCTCGCTGCGCGGGGCACCGCAGAAGCAGATGCCGTACACCTTGACGAAACACATCACCGCCATGGCGCCGGTCACCGCCATGGCGCCGGTCACCGCCAGCATCACTACCGCGAGCGGCGCGACGACGGAAGTGCCGAGTCTGGTCATGGAGAGCAGGGATTGGTAGATAAACCACTCGCTGACAAAACCGTTCAGCGGCGGCAGCGCCGAGATGGCCATGGCACCGATGAGGAACGCCAGCGCGGTCCAGGGCATCAGCTTGGCCAGCCCCCCCATCTTGTCCATGTCACGAGTGTGCAGGCGGAACATCACAGAGCCGGTGCCCATAAAGAGCAGGCTCTTGAAGATGGCGTGGTTGAGCAGGTGATAGAGGGCGCCGAGCAGCCCCAGCACCACCAGCGCCGGTTGCTGGTTGGCGATGCCGATCATGCCGATCCCCATCCCCATCAGGATGATGCCGATGTTCTCCACCGTGTGGTAGGCGAGCAGCCGCTTGAGGTCATGCTCGGCCAGCGCAAACAGCACCCCGAGCACTGCCGAACAGGCACCGAAGATCAGCACCACATAACCCCACCAGAGCTGGCTGGCGCCGAGAAAATCGATGCTGACCCGCAAGATGCCAAAGAGACCCAGCTTTACCATCACACCGGACATCAGCGCCGAGATATGGGACGGCGCAACGGGCTCGGCCACCGGCAGCCAGCCGTGCAGCGGCACGAAACCGGCGCGCAGACCAAAGCCGCAGAAGCTGAGCAGAAACACCAGGGATGCCAGGGCGCCCGCCAGATGGTGCTCGCGCAGCGCGGCGAACTCCAGCGAGCCGCTTTCGCGGCAGAGCAGCCAGAAGGCGATCAGCACCAGCGCCATGCCGATATGGTTCATCACCAAGTAAAGCCGGCTCTGTTTGGCGGCCTCGGGGTTGGTCTTGACCAGCCAGTAGGTGGTGAGGGTCACCAGCTCGTAGCAGAGCAAGAAACCGAGCGCGTTGTCGGCCAGTACCATGCCCACCATGGCAAAGAGGAAGAGGTTCATCAGCGCGCCGATGGCCACATCCCCCTTGCCCTGATATTCGCGGATATAGGCAAATGAGTAGAGGGCGACGGCGATGCCGACGGTGCTAATCACCAGCAGCATCAGCGCGGCCAGCATGTCGAGGTGCACCGAGCCCAGCAGCCAGAGCTGGCCGTCGACGGGGGCGCCTTGGGCAAAGATCTGGATGGCGGCGACCAGACCCGCGAGCGAGCCCAGCAGGGCAAGGCCACTGTTGAGGCGGTTGGCCAGTGCGGGCAACTTTTGCAGGAGCAAACCGGCGGCAGCGCCCAGCAAAAAGAGCAGGAGCGTGGCCATAACAAGGGGGGACAACATCAGCGGGCTCCCTCTGTGGTGGATAAATCGGATGCAGGGAGCGCTGTGGCAGGCGCCGAGAAGGCGGAGGCCCCTTGCGGGTTGGTGTCGGCCGCTTGCTGGCGACGGATACGGGCGGCGCGTTCGGTGTCGCCGTCATTGACCAGCTTCAGTGCCTGGGAGGGGCAGGCACCGACACAGGCCGGGCCATCGGCGCGAAACTCGCACAGATCGCACTTGACCGCGATGCTGCGCACCCCCGGCTCCCAGCTCAGTAGATCCTCGCCAAAGCAGCGCAGGCCTGCAGAGGTGGAGGGGTTGCTGGAGCGGATGGAGCAGGGGATATAGGTGTCGTAACTGGTGGCCACGGCCACCGGACGGCTGCCACCGCTCTGGATAGCGCCAAACGGGCAGGCCACGGCGCAGAGATTGCAGCCGATGCAGAGCGACTCATTGAGTTGCACGCAATCGCCGGTCTGGCGAATTGCCTCGACCGGGCACACCTTGATGCAGGGGGCATCGTCACAGTGACGGCACTGAACCGGCATGGTCGCCTGCTCGTGTCGCATAACGGTTAAACGGGGGGCTTGCTGCAAACCTTGCGCCTTGTGTACTTCACTGCAGGCCGCCATACAGGTGCCACAGCCGATACAAAGCTTGGGGTCAGCGATAACGAAGCGGTTCATAGCCTACCTTGTCGTGTCGCGAACGGAGAAAGTAGGGGCAGGTTGGCAAGATACGGGCCAGAATGATTTTTGCAGAAAAATTGGATTTAAGTGGCTGTTTTTAAATAAATAAAAATATTCGTGTGGTTGGATGAACGCGCTGATGTGGCTGTCGAACTGTGACGTTCGTCACTTGTGACGAAGCCGCCAAGAGGGTTCGTCACCTTGGAAAACGCAGCATAAGCAGGGTGCAAAGAACGAAGTGAATTGCACCGCTATCAAATATGTTCGCGGTGCACGGCGCTACGCTTGTTGCACCCTACGGCTGTTGCGAGAGGGGAAATGAGCAGGTTCGATTTGCCGTGGTTTGCTCCCTTCTCCCCTTGCGGGAGAAGGGCAGGGGATGAGGGGGCGGTAATCGGGGTTAACGGAAAAGAAGAGGGAGGCCAATGCCTCCCTCTCTATTTGCTGACGTTTTCTATGCCTTTAAGAGGCCATCAACCCGCCATCAGATATCCACCTGCGAACCCAGCTCGATAACCCGGTTGGGCGGGATCTCGAATTGATCCGGGGCGCGCAGGGCGTTGCGCTGCAGCAGCATAAAGAGCTTGCCGCGCAGATAGAGATACCAGGGGCGGTCTTTCATGATGAGCGACTCGTGGGCCATAAAGAACGAGGTCTCCATCATCCGGCAACTGAGCCCCTCGGCGTTGCAGCGGTGGAAGATCTCCTCCACGTTCGGGGTCTCGCGCCAGCCGTAGCTTGCCACCACCCGCCAGAAGGTGGGGGAGAGCTGCTCGATGCAGACCCGACGCACATTGTGGACGTAGGGCACATCCTCCACCCGCAGGGTGAGCAGGATGATCCGCTCGTGCAGCACCTTGTTGTGCTTGAGGTTGTGCAGAAGCGCATGGGGGATCACATTGACCACCCGCGACATATAGACGGCAGTACCAGCCACCCGGGTCGGCGGGGATTTCTCCAGCGAGGCGATCATCGGCTCAAGGGAGTTGCCGTGTTCGTTCAGGCGACGAATAAGCTGGAAACGCTCGCTCTTCCAGCTGGTCATCACGGTGAACATCACCGCCCCCAGGGTGAGCGGCAGCCAGCCACCGGAGAAGATCTTGGCGAGGTTGGCGGCAAACAGCGGCACGTCGATACAGAGCAGCGCAGCAAACAGGATAGCCACCAGATACTTGTTCCAGTGCCAGCTGTTCTTGGCCACCGAGCAGGAGAGGATGGAGGTGAGCACCATGGTACCGGTCACCGCGATGCCGTAGGCCGCCGCCAGATTGCTGGAGTGCTCGAAGCTCATGATGACGATCACCACCGAGATATAGAGCATCCAGTTGATGACCGGAATATAGATCTGGCCGGACTCCTGCTCGGAGGTGTGGACGATGCGAATGGGGGAGAGATAACCGAGGCGCACTGCCTGTCGGGTCAGCGAAAAGACCCCGGAGATCACTGCCTGCGAGGCGATCACCGTCGCCATGGTTGCCAGCGGCAGCAGCGGCACCAGCGCCCATTTCGGTGCGAGCAGGAAGAAGGGGTTGGCAATGGCGGCGGGGTTGCTCAGCAGCAGCGCCCCCTGACCGAAGTAGTTGAGCACCAGGGAGGGCAGCACCACGATAAACCAGGCGAGGCGAATTGGATTTTTGCCAAAGTGGCCCATATCCGCGTAGAGCGCCTCCACCCCTGTGATCGCCAGCACCACGGCGCCGAGGGCAAAGAAGGAGGTGGTCTGGTACTGGATAAAGAAGCGCACCGCCCAGATGGGGTTGAGCGCACCCAGCACCTCGGGGTTGTGGATGATGCCGCGCAGCCCCAGCATCGCCAGCGTCATAAACCAGATCAGCATGATGGGGGCAAACAGCTTGCCCACCATGGCGGTGCCATGTTTCTGGATGGCGAACAGCAGGGTCAGCACCAGCACCGAGAGGGTGACGATATAGGGGTCGAGGGCGGGGGTGAGAATGCTCAGACCCTCGATGGCCGACATCACCGACATCGCCGGGGTGATCACCACCTCACCATAGAAGAAGCTGCCGCCAATCAGGCCGAGGATGATCAGCAGCGGCGTCCAGCGGGTGGAGGCGTTGCGGGTCGCCAGCGACATCAGGGTAAGAATGCCACCCTCGCCGGCGTTATCGGCCCGCATCACAAAGGAGAGGTACTTGACCGACACCACCAGGATCAGCAGCCAGAAGATCAGCGAGAGAAAGCCGAGAATGGAGGCCGGCTCGACGCCGAACCCGAATTGACCTGACAGGCACTCTCGCAAGGTATAGAGCGGGCTGGTGCCGATATCGCCATAGACTACGCCAATCGCCGCCAGCATAACGCCGGGAGTGGCTTGTTGTTTATCACAGTTCATGAGTTCATCTTGTCAGTTTGATGTTTACACGTTTGCCAACGCACAGCTGCCCGACCTACCAAGAGAGTCGTGATATTTAATCGGGAGAGAATTAATGGATTGCGATGGGAAAGGGCGCTAACGGAATAGTGATCTGCTTGTCATGGAACACAGTCTGTTTATCTGTCGTTAAGCTTTATGATACACATATTATTGCTAGCTGTGGCTATATAAATAATCAGATGGTGAGTATGAGTAAATATCTACAAGGGGGCATATAAGATCGAACGTATTGGCAATAATAGGCCATAATGTTATAACTATTATGGCCAAGAGCTTTTCTATAGTTATCTAATCTCTTTTTGCATGAGTATTTTTCCTCCCAACTTACCTGACCCAGGTCCAATGTCTATTCTATAATCAGCGAATTTTAGCGCTTCTTCTGCGTGTTCTATTATAATCACAGAGTTAAACAAAGATGCTTTCTCGTATATGTAATTTAAAACCTGTGATGAGGTTTCAGGGTCTAAACCAGCAGTTGGCTCATCAATTATAAGGATTCTATCAATTTGCTTAGTTCTTGTAAGAGACTCACAAAGTTTTATTCTTCTCATTTCTCCGCCAGAAAGGGACTGTGTTTTTCTGTTTAGTTTTAGGTGAGATAATCCTAGGCTATTAAGTGTTGTTAAGATGTTTTTTATTTGATTACTTTCAAATAAGAATGACAGATTTGATAGTTCTGAGTTATAAGTTTCAATAATGTTTACTCCATTTATTGAAACGTTCAATTCATTTATTTCAGGATCAAAAAGTAGGCCATTGCATCTATTGCAAGTTATATATATATCTTTCTCATACCCGCGTTCAATCTTTATCAATCCTTTTCCTTCACATAAGGAGCAGGCTCCCTTTTTATGTGGTAAAAAATAATTGTAATCGACCCCTGTTTTGGATGAAAAGTATTGAGCTATGTGCTCGTTAAGTCCCGTGATTGTTGCCACAGAAGAGCGCCCAGAATATGATGGCGTCTTCTGGCTTATGTATATGGATTTCATTTTAACTGAGATTTCTTTTACAAGCGATGTTTTTCCTGAGCCGGATGGGCCTGTTATGATAGTGACGGCTTTAATTGGAATTCGAACATGTTGATTTACGATATTATTACTATTGATTGAATGAAAATCATAAAATCCAGAGATTGAATTTTTTTTGTTTGAATTTTCCATTGGTGAGATGACTTCGTGCTCACATATATTTCCACCTAGAGCTCCAGGGAACTTTCCTATATGATATTTTGTGTCAGCAATATCTATGAGCTCTTGGTTATGTTCAACTAATAATAGAGTATTTCTTTTTGCTAGGTCTAAAAGTTTCTTTTTTATTAATGGGAAATCCTGTTTATTTATCTGTGATGATATTTCATCAATAACAATCAGTATTCCAGTTATGTTTGATGTGAGTAATTTGCTGAAAATCAGCTTTTGTAGTTCCCCGCCAGAAAGACTGGGTATGGAACGTGATAGATTTAAATATCCAAGCCCCATATCATTAATGGATGAAAGGATGTTATAAAAAGGTGTTCCATCGATTTTTTGATGAAATTTAATACATAAATCCGATATTGGCATTAATAATAAATCATCAAAGTTCAACCCTAGAACGTTAAGTTTTGAAATAGTTCTATTTATTCGGGAGCCATGACAAATATTGCATGTTTTTGCATTCTCATAGTTAGAAGAAGCCTTACCTGTACGGATGTTTTCAATATATTTCATGACACCAATATAAGTAGCCTTCCTGTTCTTTATTTTCCCTTTATGTCTGTATTTGAAATGTAAAACTTCATTTGAGTTATTATATAAGAGTAGATTTTGTTGATGTGATGGTAATGAATAAAATGATAATGACGTATCGATTTCTTTATTTTCACAATAAGCCAAAAGAAGTTGAAGATAATAATCTGATAGCTCACCGCGTTTCCAGCAAATAAAAGGGCCTTTATGTAAAGGGCTATGTTCCTCTATAACCTTAACTAGATCTAGTTCAAACGTTTCACCGCGACCATGGCAAGCGCTACATTCAGTTGTTACTTTATTTGTTTTTAGATGGCGATGTTCTGGAATTTCATCATAGAAATTATTTTTTAGAGCTAGTAACGCTTGTGATATATTTAGATATGAGTATATGGTTGATCTTGGGTTGTTATTTGTATTTCTCTGCTCTATAGCAACAGAAGGAATTAAGCCATTGTAGTTTGATAGTACATATTCGCTTTCATTTACAAATCCATTTTCTATAGCATCAAATTCATCTTTACATAACTGATGTATCGTAGAGAATGCTAGAGAACTTTTTCCTGCTCCGGATCGTCCATATAAAGCAGTTATTTTGTTCAAGGGTATTTCAATATCGATTTTCTTTAAATTATGTGTTTCGATAGACTCAAAAATCATTTTTTTCATGGCTGCACCAAGCGCAAGAGGGGTCTTTGGGTATGAATTGTGAGTTGAATTCGTTATGCCTTAAGTTAAATTCGACACGTTTATTAGTTTGCTGTAAAAATTGTTTTTTATCAATTATCAGCTTTAAAGCATCAAGGCTTGCCAAGGTTGCTGCTATTCCAGAGAGAGGAGAAAATGAACCTAGCTTACGCTTATCTCTATGTAATTTTTTAACATTTTTCAGTTCTTTGGCGCTTTGGTTGTTCAAATAAAGGCTAAAGCAATTAAAGCATGCTGTTTCATATGGGATTATTGTTTGGCCTATAAGTGTTTGATGTAGATTGTAACCACCACCTACGATATGGGGTATGTTTCTAGGCATACAATATTTAGCGATTATCTCACTGGTAAAATCAACACTAGGTTCATCAGAGCAATTGATGATAACATTTACATCGTTAGGTAGCTGATTTCGGTCGAAGAATGTGGTATCAATTTTATCATCTATAGGTGTAACGGATATTGATGGATTGATTTTTTGAAGTTTTGTAGCCAATGTTAAAGCTTTTTTGTGGCCAATATCTTCTTCAAAAAAGAATTGTCGATGTAAATTACTTATATCTACAACATCATTATCTATTAGTATGATCTCACCAACACCACAACTAGCTAAATATGCGGCAATATTACTTCCTACTGCCCCAGCTCCAATTATAACTACCTTTGATGAGGTTATTTTATCAAGACACTCAATTACTTCACTAGAGGAATAACAAAACTCTTCCAATGTATTTATTAGTCTATATTGTTCGTTTTTAAGTGTGTCAGTATATGACACATTATTAAGGATCAGTACATGTTCTTTATTAAGGAATGTTACAAAGTTATTCAGTTGCTCTCTATTTAATCCAGGGTACTGTTCAGCTACTCTATTTAAAGGCGTTTTTCCATCAAATAACTGCAATAAATTGATAATATCAGTAAATCCAATTTTTATTTTTGTGCTGTTTCTAACGTTAGCTTTAAAAAATTCAGTGACATTATTCTGTACAACAATGCCTACGCTTTGTCTAAGTCTATACTTATTCATGGCAGATTATGCACCCTTCTTGTTTTTTTAACGTAAATCTTGTCATGTCACCCATATTCGGAAGATACTCATATCTTTCACACTTGTAATCAAATGTGGAATCATCTAAAAGAAACTGCAATATTTTAATACAACATAAATTAGCTGAAAAGCCACTCATCATTGCTAATCCACCAGGACCGCCAGAAATATAAGGTGTTCTGAACGAATTACTTTTTATAGAATCTCTTTCTACTTCGGTGTATATTGGCTTCCATTCTTTTAACGCTTTTGAGAATGTATTTTGAGCGCAATCTATGCATGGTGTTAGTGGTGGAAATATCAATTCTCCAGAACTCATCAAATGCGCATCGAATCCGCCAGAAATATAAAGAGGAATTTTTAATTGATTTAAGAATCTACCTATTTTTAGTGAGGTGTGGCCAATGTATGGTTCATCACAAGTGTTTATAACAAGATCTATTTCATTATTGATATAATTAGATAGATCTGTTTCTGGTAATAACTTTTCACAATAAGATTTTACTTTAACTTCACTATTGATCTTTGATAAAAAATTACTTAACGCAAGGGGTTTTGGTTTTCCTATATAGCTAGGATTATAATAGCAGTGTCTGATGGAGTCTGATTTCCTGACTTGCTTGTAATCTACAATAGTTATATTTTTAACACCTGAGCGCACTAATATTTCAGCTATTCTCCCACCAATTGAGCCACATCCAAAAATTACAATTTTTTTATTTTCTAAAATGTTTTGTGTCTCTGTCCCTGAACGTTCTAAAACAAAGTCATCCCAGAAAGTTACTTGTCTATTAAAACGGGGATTAGAGATTGGTTGCTGTGAAGTGTCATAAATAAGATGATGTAATAGTAGAAAGTCGATCAGGTTTTTGGCATCTTCAAATTTTATTGAACCAATGCTTTTAATTATGTTCCCAACCGATGTCTCACCATTGAAGCTAGCTATGAATTTAGCAACATTCCTATTTGTTTTTATTTCCAATCTATCTCTAGTTGTCATTACATGAAACGTTAGAGTAATGAATTCATCCAACTCATTTTCAGTGATGAATATATCAACTGTTTCTTTTACTTTAAATATCTTGTTGAGCATGAAATATTATAACCATAATAGATAGCGTTGCGCATTAAAAGGTGTCATTAATATTTTAATAAGGTCGCCTATTTATGGCGACCTTATAATTAATATTGCAAAACGCCTGCGTTTATTTCAAGATATTTATCCCAAGCATCAATGCTAGAATTAGATTCTTGATCATCAATGCATGCTCGAGTACATACTCGAGTGCAACACTCACTGCGATCTCCTGAACATCCTGCAGTATATTTGGCAGAAAAATCTTTACTATTTACAACCTCAAAAGACAAATCCAAATTTTCCATTTTAAAAACTCACTATATAATTCATGCCGATTTAAATGTTAAATTGTATTTTACATCATCAATAATTAAATTATATTAAGTCTTTGGCACTCCCATAAATAGTTATACATAATTCAACCATTTTAATTATTTTAAAAAATATACATCTAGGTTCTCACATGAAGCATCCTACAGAATCTAATTAGTCAGAGAAAGAATAAAATTTGTATAATCTGTCCAAGATCAACAAATTAGTTATTGATTGGCGATTCCTTGTTCGATTGGCTTAAAGGGGCAGGGTGATACGCCTTTGTCAGCCGGTGTCGAGCTCGTCACTTTTGTCGTGTCGATCACACTTCCCAGCCCGTCGTCACCCTCGTAAGAGGTGGCATTCAGCACGTTTTTATTTCTGATTACTTCTTTATTTTCAGTCGCTTGTAAATTTTTATCGCACCTTTGGCCCGTTTTGGTCTGATAAATGCTTTGTGGGGGGCTGGCCGCCTCTTTGCCTGTCGGCGGGCGGCCCGGTGTAACGAACCATTTAGGATCCCTCTCTATGAACAGCTTCGTGATTGCAGATCCCAGTCTCTGTATTGGGTGTCGTACCTGTGAGGTGGCCTGCGCCGTTTCACACCAGTCAGGGTCTTGCAGCGGGACCCTTGAGCGGGAGGGCGGCCTGCATCTTGCCATCGAGGATGGACATCTGGTCTCCAGGGACAGCTACTTTCAGCCGCGCCTGAAGGTGATCGTGGGCAGCAAGGTGACCACGCCGGTGCTCTGTCGCCAGTGTGAAGACAAGCCGTGCGCCATGGCCTGCCCGAACAATGCCATCGTCAGCGAGGATGGCTGCGTCAAGGTGTTGCAGGAGCGCTGCATCGGCTGCAAGTCCTGCGTGGTGGCCTGTCCTTACGGCGCCATGGCGGTGGTGCTCAAAGAGGTGGCACCCGCAGCCGATTCGCTCTTCAAGCGTCCGCAGACCAAGGCGCAGGCGCTCAAGTGCGATCTCTGCCGTCACCGCGAGGCGGGCCCGGCCTGTGTCGAAGTGTGTCCGACCCAGGCGCTGCGGCTGGTCACGCCGGAGCATCTTGAAACCCTGAACCGGCAGAAGCAGCTGGCCAGTGCCGAGGCTCTGCTGGCGATGCCGGCGCGGGTGTGAGCGGGCTTGCCGAGCCGTTTTTCGTTAACAAACAAGAGTGTGAGTCATGAAAAAAGTCATTACCGTGTGCCCCTATTGCGGCACCGGTTGCAAAATCAACCTGCTGGTTGAAAACGACAAGGTGGTGGGGGCCGAAGGCGCCAACGGCCGGACCAACGAGGGGCAGCTCTGCCTCAAGGGCTATTACGGTTGGGATTTTTTGAACGACACCAACCTGCTGACCCCCCGTCTCAAGAGCCCGATGATCCGCCGCGAGCGCGGTGGCAAGTTCGAGGCCGTCTCCTGGGATGAAGCGATCGAGTTCGCCAGCAGCCGTCTGGCTGCCATCAAGGCAAAATATGGCCCGGACGCCATCATGACCACCGGCTCTGCCCGTGGCCCCGGCAATGAAGCCAACTATGTGATGCAGAAATTTGCCCGTGCGGTGATTGGGACGAACAACGTCGACCACTGCGCGAGGGTGTGACACGCACCCTCAGTCTCCGGTCTGGAGACAACTGTAGGCAACGGCGCCATGAGCAACGCCATTCCCGAAATTCAAGAGACCAAGTGCCTGCTGGTGTTTGGTTACAACGCTGCTGACTCTCACCCCATCGTCGCTCGCCATATCCTCAAGGCGAAGGCAAACGGGGCCAAGGTGATTGTGTGTGATCCCCGTATGGTGGAGACCGCCCGCATCGCCGATCAGTGGCTGCCGCTCAAAAATGGTTCCAACATGGCACTGGTTAACGCCTTCGCCAATGTGTTGATCAATGAAGGGCTCTATAACAAGGCCTTTGTCGCCAACTACACCGAAGGGTTCGAGACCTTCAAGGCGACGGTGGCCAAGTACACCCCGGAATATGTCGAGGGGATCACCGGCCTCAAAGCCGCCGATATCCGCGCCGCCATTCGCACCTATGCCGAGTCGCCTGCTTCCATGATCCTGTGGGGCATGGGGGTGACCCAGTACGGGCAGGCGGTGGACGTGGTCAAGGGGCTGGCGGGTCTGGCGCTGCTGACCGGCAACTTCGGTCGTCGCGGTACCGGTTGCGGGCCGGTGCGCGGTCAGAACAACGTGCAGGGCACCTGTGACATGGGGATGCTGCCCCACCAGTTCCCGGGTTATCAGTCGGTGGCCGATCCCGAGATCAGCGCCAAGTTCGCCAAGGCGTGGGGCGTGGAATCCCTCTCTCAAAAGCCCGGCTATCGGTTGACGGAGCTTGGCCACAAGGTGGAGGAGGGCAAGTGCAAGGCCTTCTACATCTTCGGTGAAGATCCGGCCCAGACCGAAGCTGACTTGGGTCAGTTCCGCCGCACTCTGGCGGGGATGGAGCTGGTGATCGTGCAGGATATCTTCATGACCCAGACTGCCGAGATGGCCGACGTCATTCTGCCCGCCACCAGCTGGGGTGAGCACGAAGGGGTCTACAGCTCGGCGGATCGCGGCTTCCAGCGCTTCTACAAGGCGGTGACGCCTCCCGAGAACGTGAAGCCGGACTGGGCCATCTTCTCGTTGATGGCGACCGCCATGGGTTATCCCATGGAGTACCACAACACCGAAGAGATCTGGGACGAGATGCGTGCGCTCTGCCCGCTCTACGCCGGGGTCAGCTACGACAAGATGGCCGATCTCAAGAGCGTGCAGTGGCCCTGTCCGACCGAGGATCACCCGGGCACCAGCACCTTGTTCGAGGGGAACGTGTTCACAACCCCGAGCGGCAAGGGTCAGCTGATTGCCTCCGAGTGGCGGCCGCCGCTGGAGCAGCCCTGTGCGGAGTACCCGCTGGTGCTCTCCACCGTGCGCGAGGTAGGTCACTACTCCTGCCGCTCCATGACCGGCAACTGCTCGGCGCTGCAGACCCTGGCCGATGAGCCGGGCTATGTGCAGATCCACCCGAGCGATGCCAAAAAGCTTGGAGTGAAGGATCAGGCGCTGGTCTGGATCTCGTCGCGCCGTGGCAAGGTGATCACCCGGGCCAACTACAACGACCGGGTCAACGCCGGGGTGGTCTATATGACCTACCAGTGGTGGATCGGGGCCTGCAATGAGCTCACCATCGAGCACGTCGATCCCGTCTCCCACACGCCGGAGTACAAGTACTGTGCGGTGAAGATCGAGCGCATCGACAATCAGCCTGAGGCGGAAGTGTACGTCCAGACTGAATACAGCGCGCTCAAGGCGAAATTGCGCAGCGCAGCTAAGGGCTGATCGCCCTAAAAAAGAGGTTCTGCACAAATAAGGGAACCCGACTCGGATTTATCGAGTCGGGCACCCTTTTATTACCAAAAAAAGGGGAGTAAATGATGCAACATGAAATTGGTCGCTTATTCGGACTTTTCTATATTGGCACCTATCTGGCGGCGATATTGCTGGGAATAGGTTGCTATATTTGGCGCGACGAGATGATATTTCTGCTCGGCTTCGGTTTTTTCGGCTGTTTTATGGCAGCAAGGCTTGCCATGAGCAGCGTATTTTCTGCCTTGAGTATTTCCAGTGCCTGGCTGATCGGGTTTATCTCCACCACCTTGATCAACGGCCTGCTGCTGGGGGTGATCACCCTGCTGATCTACCTCACGCATCAGAGCGTCACCGCCGAGCTTGCCGACAACGCCAGCTGGCTGCTGATGGCCTTCCAGAGCCTGTCGGCCCTCTTTATCTTCGGTGGCCTGAAGTGCTGCCACAGCCGGATCATCACCTCGTAAATTGCCGATGGATGGGCAGCAAACGCCATCTTGAAACCCGCAGCCAGCAAAGAGGAAAGGGCAGATCTGACAGTTGACGGCGGCCCACTTTTCGGGCGCCTTAATTGAGATCAAGAACTGATGAAATAACCGGTTAAATATGGCCATCAGATATATTAAATCGGATTGTAATGAAATTTAAGCTCATCTATGATGAGTCGCCATTCCAATATATCCCCCGATAACGATGTTACTTTTTGTTGTCGTTCGTTAATAACAACTCTGGAATTGCAACATGCGACAATTTTCGTCACCGCTTTTCTTATTGGCAGCCGCTTTTACGGGCTGTGGCTATTTATTTTGGTGACGAGTGCTTGTCGTGATGCGATGGCATGGACAGCCTGACTGGTGACTAAATCGATATAACGTGAGGCCGCAATGCTAAATGTGAGTGCCATCCCCCTGGACGAGATCTCTCCCATCTGGGACGACGGTTTCCTCCTGCTCTCCAAATCCCTCCTGTCGGCCGTGACGCTCGATGATTTTATCCACAAACTCAACAAGATAGATGCCAGCTTCGGCGGCGTGACCCGGGTCAACCTGATCCTCAACATGGGTGCGGACGAGGAGGCCATCTTCTACTTCATGGGACATTCCGGCCCAAAGCATCTGGTCTGCCCCAAGGCAGAGCTGCATCTCTCCCCCCGTCCTACCAAAGAGACCCCGGAACAGGCCATCATTCTCGCTGCCGCCCGCTTTGAGAATCGCTGCCCGGCGCTGGATCGCGAAGGGGTCTACGGGGGGCTGCGCTCCTACTGCCAGCTCCCCATTACCACCGCCCGCAGCCATCTGGGTGGGGTCGAGTTTATCAACACCCAGCTCGACAGCTTCACCATGGAGACACTCGCCAAGCTGACCCAGCTGGCGGCCATTATCGCCATTGCGCTGGAGAACGTGCTCGACAAGGAGCGCACTCTGGAGCAGGCCAACTCCCTGCGCCTTGAGCGCGACAGTTGCAAAATTCTGGTGGATGTGACCAACGCGGTGATCAAACTGGTGCGCATCGCCGAGCTGCCCAAGAGCCTGTTTACCATCCTGCACCACCACTTCGGCATCAGCAGTTTGTGTCTGGCCGAATACAACGCCACCTCCGACAGCTTCAAGAGCTATCTGGTCAATCAGCACCAGAGCGAGCAGCCGGGCATCATCGATCACTCCTGTTTCGAAAAGAAGTGCCTGCAGGGGGCCCTTGGCCACAGCGAGCCGTTTTTCGTCTATCGCGAACACGGCCATGGCTGCAGCAATCGCTGCCGCTTTACCTCCCAGATCCTGCCGCCCGAGGCCGACAGCTCCTGCATTTTGCCGCTGCGCTATCGGGGCAACCTGCTGGGGGTGTTGATCCTCTCGCACCCCAACGCCGACTTCTTTGCCGATATCGATATCTCCTTGCTGGAGCAGGTGGCGGCACGTACGGCCATTGCCATGAACAACGTGCAGGCGCAGCAGGAGATCTCCAACACCAACGGCGCCAAAGAGAAGACCATTCGCATCAACGAGCCGCAGATGCAGGGGGAGTTCCCCCACATCATCTACCAGAGCGCGGTGATGGAGAGCGTGCTGGAGAAGGTTCGGCTGGTGGCCGAGAGCGACAGTACCGTGCTGATCCTCGGCGAGACCGGCACCGGCAAGGAGCTGATCGCCCAGGCCATTCACGCCCTGAGTGCCCGCCACGATCACGAGATGGTGAAGGTGAACTGCGCCGCCATTCCCACCGGCCTTATCGAGAGCGATCTCTTTGGCCACGAGAAGGGGGCCTTTACCGGCGCTCTGACCCAGCGGATCGGCCGTTTCGAGCGGGCCCACAAGGGCACCCTGTTCCTTGACGAAGTGGGGGATATGCCGCTGGACTTGCAGCCCAAACTCTTGCGGGTATTGCAGGAGCACGAGCTGGAGCGGGTGGGTAACAGCAACCCCATCGCGGTGGATGTACGGCTGGTGGCCGCCACCAACTGCGATCTGCTCTCCATGGTCAAGAACAAGCGTTTCAGAAGCGATCTCTACTACCGCCTCAACGTCTTTCCCATCGAGCTGCCGCCCCTGCGCGAGCGGCGCGAGGATATTCCGCTCTTGGTCAACTTCTTTATCAAGAAGATCGCCAAGCGGATGCGCCGCACCATCACTTCGATCCCCGCCGATGCCATGAAAATGCTGGTGTCGCTCCCCTGGTACGGCAATATCCGCGAGCTGGAGAACGTCATCGAGCGTGCCGTGGTGATGACCCGCGGCCATGTGCTCAACCTCTCGCCCGATGAGCTGATGCCCCTCAAGGGCTACCACAAGATTGAGACTCTGGTTTATGACGAGCCCGCCACGCCGCTCTTTGCCGAGGAGGGGCCGATTGATGAGCGCGAGGCGATCATCGCCGCCCTGCGCGACTGCAACGGCATCGTCGCTGGCGAGCGGGGGGCGGCCAACCGTCTCGGCATGAAGCGCACCACCTTGCTCTCCAAAATGAAGCGGCTCGGCATTTCGGCCAGAGATCCCGAGATCATTGACGGGGTCGCACCATGAGAGAGGCACTGGAGCTTGAGGCGCAGAACGAGCTGGCCCGCTGCGCCATCCACCGCGAGGTGGTGCACTACCGTGCCGATACACTGACCTGCGACAGCGAGATGGCGCTCCCCTCCGAAACGCCGGTGGCGCTGGTCTACAACGGCATCGCCCACAGCGTGATGATGTGCTCGGCCTCCGATCTGGAGGATTTCGCTATCGGTTTTTCGCTCTCCGAGGGGATCATCGACAGCCTGCTCGATATCCACGACATCGAACAAATTGATGGCTGTCAGGGGATTGAGCTGCATATCACGTTGGCCAATCGCTGCGTTCATCGCCTCAAAGAGAAGCGGCGCACCATGGCGGGGCGCACCGGTTGCGGCATCTGCGGCAGCGAGAGTCTGGAGCAGGTGATCCGCACCCAGCCAAGCTTGCCCGACAGTCAGCGTCTGGCGGTAGGGCATATCGACAAGGTATTGAGCGCACTGCGCCCGCTTCAGCTGCTGGGTCAGCGCACCGGCGCCACCCATGCGGCGGTGCATCTGGACGGGGAAGGCAACATTCTCGCCATCCGCGAGGATGTGGGGCGCCATATTGCGCTGGATAAGCTGGTGGGCCATCTGTGCCGCACGGGTCGCCGTGACGGGGCCATTCTGGTGACCAGCCGCGCCAGCTTCGAAATGGTGCAAAAGTGCGCCAGCGCCGGAGTGGAGATCTTGCTCGCCATCTCGGCCGCCACCGAGCTTGCGGTCGAGCGGGCCGAGCAGATGGGGCTCACCCTGGTGGGTTTTTGCCGTCCCGGGCGGGCCGAGATCTACAGCGGCTGCCAGCGTATTCTGCTTTAAGTGTCAGCAAGAGTGAGAGCCTGCTAAAGGGCTTATAAAAACAGGCAATGAAAAA